>JAUZRN010000016.1 GCA_030950375.1 Rhodothermus sp.
CGCTGCCTGCGCTGGAGCGAGCACTTCATGCCGTGATGGTGGCAGCAGTAAGGCAACTGGGACCTGTTAATGTTCGACCTGACGACGAATGCGTTGATAGCATTCTGGACTGGTTCAGAGGTGTACTTGATGAGAGGGTAAAAAGAGCTGGTGCTGTGTGGAGTAAATATTCGAATAAAGTTTTCGAGAGAAGAAAAGAAGAATGGAATACAAAGAAAAGATCGTCATGGAATGAATTTATAGTATCCCCCGAAATGGCGAATAAAGAGTATGAATCCAGATGGGTTGTGCCTACATCAATGAGACATGTTGACCGTGAGGTAAATATAAAGATAGAAGAGTAGATCAGCCATGCCGCGCAGAATAAGTACATCCAGACGTCCCAGAGGAAGAAAACGCCGAGTTCGGGCACTAATTCGAAGTTCGCAGATCATCACCCCCTTCAGCAGCGGTTCGATTTTTACCACGCCTGGAGGAGTATCCGTGGTTATCTCTTCCCCTGCAGAGTGGCGTTATATAGATAAAAACAGAGAAGATGTGCATAAGGAGTATATTATTCATGACGCCCGACTAGAAGAATTTCTGGACGTGAAGGAATTACGTTTGCCTCCTGATCTGATAAAAGTTTACAGATTCCCACGCTGGCATTTCTGCAACAGGTGTGGGGTAATGAGAGAGCTGGGGATGTCAGAGTCACTGATGCGTCCTTCCTGTCCCGCTGAGAATTGTCCGGGTGAGATGGTGCAGGTTCGCTTTGTGGCGGTATGCAGGCGAGGACATCTCCAGGACGTGGACTGGAATGGATGGGTTCACCGGGGTGGACGATGTCCACACGGAGATACTACTCGTTTGAAATGGATATCCGGTGATCAGCCCGGTGTGAGGTGTGAAAACTGTGGACAATATCGTCCTGTCGAGCAGCTTGTCTGGCTGCCATTCGGGAATGGAGAAATACCCGGCTATCTGCGCTGCAGGGGAGAAATGCCCTGGCTGGGAAACAGGCGTGAGGAATGTAAGGAAAGGCTCATGTATACCCTGAAAAGAGCCTCCAACGTATGTTTTCCAGTGGTTAAAAGTTCAATAAATCTGAGTGGCATTCGGGAAGAAAGGTTGAGAGCGCTTGTGCGAATACTGGAGTCAAAGCAGACACTCTTAAGTCTTAATAATAATGAGTTTATCAATCTGATAAGAGAAATATGTAGCGATGACTTCAGAAAGCTGGGGCTGAACCCGGATACAATCAGCCCGGAAGAGCTTCTTTATGCAAAAGATATCGCCTGTGGTAAGCAACCACCTCCCTGGAAGGAAGCACGTCCGGATGAGGTTTTTCGCAAAATGGAATATGATCTGCTTCGGAGTGGTGATGTCTCCGTACCAGGTCTGGAAATCAGGCAGGTTCCACCCGCAGAGGTGCCCGACAATTTGAAAGAGTATTTCAGCCATATAGCTCGTGTGGAAAAAATGATAGAGACACGGGTGCTTGTCGGTTTCACCCGGGCAGTACCGGAATATAGCGATCAGGAAGAGCTGAAACGGATGCTGTGGGGAGAAGAGCGTCCCGACTGGCTCCCGGCAACCGTGGTACATGGTGAGGGTATCTTTCTGGAATTTTCCCGTGAAAAACTTCAGGAATGGAAAGAGAAGTATTGTGATTTTATAGAGACAAGAGTAAATAAGCTGCAGAACAATCAGGACAGATCTTTGGCCGATGCAGAGGGGACGCACATTTTCAAAGTGACTCTTTCTGAAGAGTTCATACTTATTCATACTTTTGCACATATGATAATCAACGAGCTTGTGTTTGAGTGTGGATACAGCTCCGCGTCGCTACGAGAGCGACTGTATGTGGGCAGGGATATGACGGGGGTGCTCATCTACACAGCTTCAGGCGATGCTGAGGGCACGCTGGGCGGGCTTGTGGCCATGGCAGAACCGACTCGATTCGGTGGAGTTGTACGGCGCGTCCTGCGTAGAGCCTCCTGGTGTTCGGTTGATCCGGTATGCAGCGAACTGGGAGAGCAGGGAGGACAGGGGCCTGATAATTGCAATCTGGCTGCATGTTATGCCTGTGCGATGGTTCCCGAAACCGCATGTGAACATCTGAATCGCTGGCTCGACCGGGGGCTGGTTGTAGGAACACCATGGAATCGTGAGGCAGGTTTTTTAGCAGATTTGAATATAACATAGATGAAAGTACTTAATCTATTCTGTGTGAATTGGTATATTATCTCTGTTTTTGAGGGGAGATCTTTGGGTAATCAAAAGTGACATCCATCTTCTATGCAGATACATTGGAGAATCTTATGATGGCGAAACACGGAGAAGAAAGTGGTTCAAAGAGCTGCTTGACAGGATGACGCCGGAGCAGAATGTTCAGATGTTTAACTATGCACTTCTCGACTTCAGCAGAGAGATCTGTCGTCCTCGAGATCCTCTCTGTAAGCAATGTCCGTTGCATGAGCACTGCGCTTTCTATCGAGCACGAACCGGTTGAGCAGAACGGGGGGAGGGAAGAGGTAATGATTACCTGTCCGCTTCGACTGTAACGGGGAGTACCCTGAAAGGCTATTCGCAGATCATGACCGGCATGTCGGCGTAAGCGGCATCTCAATGTCTTTCATGTATGCAAATCTGCATCCGCTGGTTCGGATGATCTATTACTGCTGACGACTGTTTCGCTGTCTGAGAGGAGGAGCGATGGACACAGCAGCGAGCCGTGCCCTACCGGCTTATCGATCGTTTTCGCCGGGCTGCTCTGAGTGAATCGGGGGAGGGCATGCCGTTGCGCGCGCTGTTACTGTGACGCGGTACCGGCTCCCCGAGCAGACCGGCTCCTCCAGGACATACCGTACTTGAGCTTTTTTGCCGGATTCGTTAAGCTCTACGACAACGCCTGAATCCTGCTGCTTATCGGTACGTTGTCGTGGAGCCCATCGTCACATCCCTCTTTGAGCTGGTGAGCGCCTCGGCCGGGTCGGGCAAAACGCATCAGCTGACGCTTCGGCTATTGCAGCGATTGATTGAGGCAGGGGGCGATCCGCATCGGTTGCGCAGCATCCTGGCGCTGACCTTCACCAACAATGCCGCTCGCGAGATGCGCCGCCGGCTGCTTACCTATCTGAAAGGGGCGGCGCTGGGGGAGAACGAAACCATCCAGCGGCTTCAGGAGGCGCTGGGACCGATCGCCGACATGCTGGGGGCCAATGCGCCTGCGCTGATCGACACGCTGCTCACGCACTACGACGCCCTGCAGGTGATGACCATCGACCGATTCGTGGGGCGATGGCTTCGAGGGGTGGCGCATGAGTGGGGGTGTCCGCCTTCGTTTGAGCTGGTCCTGGACGGCCGTGCCCTTTTTGAGGCCGCCTTTGAGGCCTGGGCCGTCGAAGCGCAGGCAACGGGCCGGTTGCAGGCACTGGTGGCGTTGCTGCTGGACACGCGTGCCTCTGATGCCAGCTTTTTGTGGGATCCGTATGGTCGGCTACGCGACCGAACCCGGCAGCTCTACGAATACCTGATGCATCGCGCGACCGACCCGGACAGCGTGGAAGAACCGGATCCCCGGTCGCAGCTAAGCGCGGAGCTGCAACAGGTGGTCGCTGAAATCCAGCAGTTTCTGGCCCGGGCCAAAGCGCCGGTCACCAACAACTTTCAGAAATTGCTCAAAGATGCCGAAGCGGGCGATCTGGACAGGCTGGTAGAACGCAAACTGGATCAGCAGGCTTTCAGGAAGCATCCGCAACGGCCGGTGTTGGAAAATGCCCTCCGGCCGCTGCGGGAGCGGCTTCAGCGCATCATAAAGGATTATGTGGCATGGCTGGCGCGGCACCGACCGATCCCGGCGCTTCGGGCGTATCGGCAGCTTCGAACGCACCTGCAACAGCAACAACAGGAACAGGGCCAGGTACTGCTGAGCGAGGCCACGCGGATGTTGCAGGCGTGGTTGGAGGCTCACAGTGTCTCGGCGATGAAGCGACGGATGGGGACGATCCCTGTCCATCTGCTGATCGATGAGTTTCAGGATACCTCGCCGGTGCAGTGGGCGATCCTGAAGCAGGTGGCCGATCACGGATTGCGTGAGGGTGGCAGCCTGTTTGTCGTGGGCGATACGAAGCAGGCCATCTATGGCTTTCGAGGGGGCGACTGGCAGATCATGGCGGCCCTGCAGGAGCGATCGCCCTTCGATGGCGTGTTCCCTGTGGTGCAATCGCTGACCGTCAATTACCGCAGTGATGGCAAAATCCTTCAGTTCGTGCAGCACCTGTTCGAAACGCAGGTGTCTGATGCCCTGCTGGAGACGGAGGCGGCGCGGCAGTTTTTTGTGCGAAGCGGGTTGGCGCAGGTAGGGCAGACAGTGAAGCCCGGGCGTGAGCAGGCCGGGTATGTAACCTACCAACGGCTGGCGTCTATGGATGCTGCGGCCGAGGAAGTGGTGCACTTGCTGCGGGGGGTACGAAGGCGGGGATATAGCTGGCGCGACATGGCCGTGCTGGCGCCGCGCAACGCCGACGTGGTGGCGGTCAGTCAGTGGCTGGCTGCGGCGGGCATTCCGTTTCTCTCACACAGTAGTCTGGATGTGCGGCGGCGGCCGGTGATCGACGGGGTGCGATCGCTGTTGCAATTTCTGGATCGTCCGATTGACGATCTGGCGTTTGCGTCGGTGCTCTTGAGTCCGTTATTGCAACACAAAAAGATCCATGCGTTTCTGATAGCGCATCGCGACACCCGTCCATTGTATCCGGCCTTTCGCGGGGCGTTCCCAGAGTGCTGGGAGGCGTACTTTGAACCGCTGTTTGCGCGCGTGGGGTATCTGCCGCTCTATGAGCTGATCTCGGAGGTCTACCGCATCTGGCGCCTGTTCGAACGCTTTCCAGAGGAGCAAGCAGCTCTGGTAAAGTGGTTGGAAGTAGCGCGTGATTTTGAAGCAAAGGGGCATAATGCGCTGCATGACTTTCTGGAGACGGTGGCCGAAGATGTGGAAGAGGATGACTGGGATCTGCCGGTAACTGAGGGGCAGGAGGCGGTTTCAGTGATGACGGTGCACAAGGCAAAGGGACTGGAATTTCCCGTGGTGCTGGTGTTCTGGCCCCTGATGCGTGGCCGGACAGAGCCGTGGTGGATTGAGCAGGACGCAGGCGGGTCACGTCTATTGATGCTGCGGAAAGACTATGGAAAGCACGATCCATGTCTGGCTCGCTATTACGAGGCGCGGGAGGCCATGGCGCGGATCGACGAGCTGTGCCGGGTGTATGTTGCCCTCACGCGGGCCCGGCACGAATTGCACGTGCGGGTGGTGGCGTCCGAAAACAGGCAAAAGCCCTGGATCGACCGATTCTGGCCGGAGGAAGACGGAGTGTGGGGGCATCCTACGACGCCTGAAGGCTCTCCGACCACCACTATCCGGCAACTACGGCCTGCGGGACGTAGTCCGCGGTATGAGGCGGCGGTAGCCGCCATTGTCCCGGCGACCGATCGGGCTGCCGTGCGCCTGGGGGAGCTGTGTCATGCAGCGCTGGCCCGCCTGAAAACGCTGGCGGATAACGTCTCGGAGCAGGTGTACCAGGCCGTGCAGGCTGCACTGGCAGGATATCCCGAGTGGGAGGCCCACCGGGACGCAGCCATACGTCTGCTGCACCAGGCACTGACGCATGCGGCTGTGCGGCCGTTTTTTGAGTCGGTTCCGGGGCGTGTGGTGCATACCGAATGGGAAGTACTGGATGCCAGCGGACAGGCACGACGCATCGATCGATTGCTCATTGATCCCGATGCCATCACCGTGATCGATTTTAAAGTCGGCAGGCCTGAATCAGCGCACGCGGATCAGCTGCGGGCTTACGTGGAGCTGGTACAGACGATCTGGCCTGCGCAGCCGGTGCGGGCCGCCCTGGTGTATCTGCAACCGGTTCAGGTGCATATGCTGTCATGATACGTCGATTACCCATCGGGGCTGCGTTGATTCCAGCCGTCCTGGAGGCCCTGCAGGGCAACGGCCGGGACTGGAGCCGTAACCTGGTGATCTTTCCCGGACGTCGCCCGGCGCATTTTCTGCGCAAGGCGCTGGTAGAGCAGGTAGGGGGAGCCTGTATCGGACCCGAAATCTGGGCCGTTCAGGACTGGATCGACCATCTGGCACGTGAACTGTTGCCAGATGCCCGCTGGCTGGAGCCGATCGATGCTGTAGCGCTTCTGTTTGAGGTGCATCAGGACTTGCCCCGACGCTACGGACACGATCGGTTCAACACGCTCGCCCGCTTTTTTCCGCTGGGCCTGCGGCTGCTGGATACGCTTGAAACGTTGCATCTGGGCGAGGTGGCACCGGCGCAGCTTCGGGATGAGGTGCCCGAGGAACCACTGGCCGACTACTACGAACGCTTTTATGAACAGCTATCTGTGAAAAACTACTGGACGCGTGCCAGCCGCATTCGTGCCGTGGCCGAACGCTTCGATGCAGCGCGTCTTCTGCAATCCTACGATCGGATCGTGGTGGCCGGGCTCTATGCCTTTTCGGCTGCCGAAGCCCGGCTCTTTCGGCAGGTGCTGGCCCAACCGCAGGCGATCGGCCTGTTTCTGAACGGACCTGGTCTCGTCGAGCAGCTCAGGCGGCTTGGCCTGCAAGAGACTTCGGACGAAAGCAGAGCCGCTCGCACAGAGCCTATCATTCATCTGTATCAGGCACCGGATCGTCACGGGCAGGTGCTGGCACTGGCCGAGAAACTGCGGGCGCAACATGAGCGAGATGGTCTGCTGGATGAACGAACCGTTGTGGTGTTGCCGGCCGCCGATGCGCTTTTCCCGGTACTGCGGTATGGACTGGCGGGGCTGCCTGATAACCAGCCCTACAACGTATCGCTGGGCTATCCGCTCGATCGGACGCCCGTGGTACATCTGCTGCACCTGCTGACCCTGCTGGTCGATACCGGCGATGCATCCGGAAGCTATGCGGCGGATGCTTATCTGCAGGTGATACGCCATCCCTACCTCAAAAATATTCGTTTTGGCCAGCGTACCGACGTAACACGCATTCTGATGCACACCATTGAGGAGCATCTGATGCGTGGTGGGATGTCGGCAATGCGGTTGGAAGACCTGGAAGCAACAGTGGAGATCTTCCAGGAGGCAAGCAGGCGGCTGGCAACGCTGGGGGTTGACGTGGCACCTGAAGCCCTGCAGGCACATCTGTGCCGGATCCATGATCGGACGATCCGAAGCCTGGCTCAGGTACCGTCGCTGGCTGCGTGGGCCCGGTGGGCGACCGAAGTGGTTGCTTTCCTGGCGCGACATAGCACGGCACCGCTCCATCCATACTTCGCACCCTTTGCCGAACGCCTTATCGAAATGCTGGAGGCGCTGGCACGCTCGCGAATAGGACACCTACAGGGGGAGCATCTGCGCGATTTCTGGCAGCTCTTTGAAGCCTACCTGCGCGGGCAACGGGTTCCGTTTGCCGGCACGCCGCTCCGTGGACTCCAGGTACTGGGCCTGCTTGAAACGCGCGGGTTGCAATTCGATACAGTCTACGTGCTCGACGTGAACGAAGAGGTGCTGCCCGAAGCGTCTGAGCCGGATCCATTGCTACCCGACACGGTGCGAAGACGGCTGGGATTGGAAACGGCCTCTGATCGGCAGCAGCTCACGCGCTATTACTTTGAGAACCTGACTTGGGGAGCCCGGGAAGTGCATCTGTTTTATACGGAGCATCCCCGACAGGGAGAACGCAGCCGTTTTGTGGAGCAGTGGCTCTGGAAGCGCCAGCAACGAGCGCGAACGCTCGACGAGCGTTGGGTGCAGCATATTGGCTACAGTGTTTCCCTGACCTTCGAACGTCCGCAACCTGTCGAAAAGACCGAAGCCGTTCTGGAAGTGTTGCGTGCGTTGCGGTACAGTCCGACGCTGCTGGACACCTACCTGACCTGTCCGCTGCAGTTTTACTACCGGGCTGTATTGAACCTGCGTGCACCCGAAACGCTCGAAGCAGAGCCGGACCGAAAAGTCGTTGGCCAGCTGGTGCACCGCATTTTGCAGCGCTATTGCACGCCCTTTGTGGGCCGTCCGTTGCAGGTGTCGGACCTGGACGTGGATCGCCTGCGGCAGACCATTGAAGACTGCTTTACCGAAGCGTATGGCACGCAGCGAGGCCTGGTGTTACAGCTGCTTCAGGAGCGCGTACAACACTGGGGCGAAGCATGGCTGTGCCATCAGCGTCAGCAACTGGACGAGGGCCCCCTTACCATGCTGGCGCTGGAGCAAAGGCTGGAGGGCGTCTGGGGCGGTTTTTCGCTTGAAGGCTATGCCGATCGGATCGATCGTCGTGGCGATCGGTGGGTAGTGCTGGATTACAAGACGGGCCGTCCGCCTGCGATGCGGTTGAAGGTGCTCGATCCTGAGGATCGTACGAGCTGGGCCCGGGCCATCGGGTCGTTTCAGCTACCGATTTACCGGCTCCTTTATGCGCAGCAGGCCGGCCTGGAGGTGGATTGCGTGGAGGCGGCCTACGTGGCCTATCGGAACGGAAAGATAGAAGAGGCAGCGCTGGGCGTTGAAGCGCCTGCGCAGTGGGAAGCCGTGTTGCAGGTACTGCAGCGTGTGCTGGCGGAAATTCAGGCGCCCGACGTTCCTTTCAGGCCGACCGAGGCCCTGGAGCAGGCCTGCCCGCGCTGTCCGTACCGCTCCCATTGCGGTACGCAATGGGTGGGGAAGTAACCGAACCTGTAGCTTAAAAAATCGAATCAGGGCATAGAAGTCATGAACCATCTGGCAAGGGCTATGCGGCGTGTAAAAAGGTATGCCTTACTGTTGCTGTTGACGTCCGGCATTGTCGGGGAGTGCGCATGGGCCCAGTGGTACGGGATAACTTACCGGCCGCTCGGGGTGCATTACCGCGTGCTTCGCAGTCCACACTTTGAGCTCATCTATCAGGTCGGCCGCGAAAAGGAAGCGCGACAGACAGCCGCGTTGCTTGAAGCGCATTACGACAGTGTGCGGGCGCTGGTAGGGGTGCGCCATGCGTTTCGAATGCCCGTCATTGTAAGCGATTATCGGGATCAGGGCAACGGGTTTGTCTCGGCGCTGCCGTTTCGGCAGGAGCTCGACATCGCTCGGTTACGGGGGCTGTCTGTGGCCCCTACAGCGTATTCCTGGCTTCATGCGGTTGCGCCGCACGAGCTGGTTCATGCCGCGCACGCCGAAGTGAACGCTGGCCCTGGCATCGGATGGGGATTGCGGTTGCTGGGGGCTGACTGGAGTCGTCTGTTGAATCTGTGGGTACCCGCTGGCTTTGCTGAGGGCGTGGCGGTTTTTTATGAAAGCCGTATTGAAGGTGGGGCTGGACGGTTGCACTTCCCCTTCTTCAGTATGGAGTTTCGGGCGGCCATGGCTTCGAAGCGTCCCTGGCGACTGGCGCAATTGCTGGAAGCTTCGACCTACACCTGGCCCCTTGGGCGTCACTACAACGGGGGCGGCTATCTGCATCAGTACCTTGTCGAGAACGGTCAGCCCGACTTTTTCCGGCGTACGACACGCTGGTTTCATCGCTTTCCGCTGCTGGGCTTTGGTACGGCCCTCTGGTACGGCACGCGGCGGTTTCCGACCACGCTGGGACGGCGCTTTCGACAGGAGATGCGGGCACAGATCCAGGCTGAGCTGGCACGTCGCGGGCCGTTTACCGAGGTCCAGGTGGTTCGATCCGAGCGGGGATTGATTCTGCGCCGTCCGTACTGGCTTGACAATAACACCCTCGTAGCCTATGCCTTTGGTTATCAGGAACGGCCCGGCTACTACCGGATTGAGGCCAGTACGGGCCGCATGCAACGCATTCGTGCATTTACGACCACGGAGGACTATCTGTACGCGCTGTCGACCGATCGGCAGGCGCTGCTGGTAGCCCGTTATGTACCTGATCCGTTACTGTCGGGAAGACTGACGGCGGAAGTCTATCGCGTCGGACTGGATGGCCGCACGAAGCGGCTGACGCGGGGTGGGCGCGTGTATGCGCCGGTACCGGCACCGGATGGTAGCGTATGGGCCCTGCAGAATACAGGCGTGTACAATCGCTGGGTGCGCATCGCGCCAGATGGACGCATCACCTCAATGCTGGCGCCTGCCGACGTCTTCTTTGTGCAACTGGCGCCTTCGCCCCGGGGAGATCGCGTGGCTGTGCTGCTGAATCAACGTGGCCGGCAGGGGCTTTTTGAAGCGGAGATTACGGCGGACGGGCATGTAACGTTGCGACCCTGGCTGGCTTTCCGGCACGGTGCGATCTACGATATGAGCTGGAGTGCCGATGGTCGGTGGTTGCTCTTTACAGCCGATCCTGACAGTGTGCCGAATATCTATGCGCTGGCCGTTGAAAGTGGCCGTGTGCTGCGTCTGACGAATGTGGCATTTGGTGCCCTGGAGCCGGCGCTGTCGCCGGATGGCCGCTGGTTGGCCTTCATTCACTATCGCCATGAGCGTTATGAACTGGTGCGCATCCCCTTCCAGCCCGAAGCAGCCTCGGAGGTGCCGCCAGCGCAGCTGGCTCCCTTCTCGGTGCGACCCATTGCGGTGGTGGCGACCAATTCCGTGACGTTTGAGGGGACGTCGCAGCCTTATCGACCCTGGCGCTATCTGTGGCGGCCGCGTCTGACCTATCTGGTTGGCGATCTCCCACAGGGTGATCCCGACGGCTTCGGCGAAGGGCTGGGCTGGGCATTGGGGCTGGGACTGGAAGGTACCGATCCGTTGCAACGATGGGTCTATATGGCGAACGGCTTTTATCGTCAGAATCGGCTGTGGGGCAGTCTGTGGTTGAGCTATGGTGGCTGGCCCGTGCGGCCTGGTCTGTATCTGTACAACCTGCCGGCTTCAGCCCTGGTGCGCTTCCAGGATGGATCGATCCGTCGGGTCGGACGCGAGCGACGCGGGGTGGCCTTCAGCGCCAATCTGCCTGTACTGCTGGAGTCAAACGTGTACACCTCATGGTTGCTGCTGACGCTGGTAGGACGCAGCGAATACGAGCGCTACTTTCTGCACCAGCGGCCCGACCAGCCCACATTGCTGGATGATGCACGCCAGACGCTGGAGCCCATCGTGACGGTCGCTTATCGGCTGCAGCAGAACCTGCGCGATCTGATGCCCAACCAGGGCGTGAGCTGGACGACCCGAGCGGTCTGGGACGTGCAGCGTACCACGCTGGCCAGACGCACCGCGTATCGCTCCAGTCTGTACCTGTACCTGCCACTCCTGGCACGTTATAACATAGGGATACGGCTTGATGCCGGTCTGCTCTGGCAGAACCGTGGGGGCATTTACGACCTGACTCCCTTTCTTCCACGCGGCTGGGAGGACGTGTTGCTGCCGGGCGGAACGTTTGGTCGGCTGGGCCTGCTGACCCTGGTGCCCCTGAAGTTTATTGATAATGGTCTGGTCATTCTACCGATTTATGTAGAGGCGCTTTATCTGTATGGATTTGCCGAGGGCGTCCGGACCCTTCAGACCGATACGCCGCTTCGGCTGTCCGAGTTTGTAGCGCTGGGAGGCGGGCTGGGAGTGCAGGTTCGGCTCTTTTCGCACCTGCGGCTGGATCTGCGGGCAGGAGCCGCCTATCGTACATACGACGGCCGCTGGCAGACCGTCTGGCGCTGAACGCGTGTCAGGAAGCTGTGGACGTGTCGGCAAGCACGCTGGTTATCGCCTGCAGTACTTCATCGGGACTCCAGCGGTTGCCACGCCAGATGCGAATGATGCGGCCATCAGGGGCGATCAGCGCTGTCGTCAGATTGTGGATGATTTCACCCCCGGCAGTCTCGTAGTGCACTCCGAACTGCGTGGCCAGTTGGCGGATGGTGGTCGAGTCGCCTGTAGCAAAGATCCAGTGGCGGGTGTCATCAGTGTACTGCCGGGCATACTGTCGAAGGACGGCAGGCGTGTCGTAGGCCGGGTCGAAGCTGATCGTCAGCAGGCGTGTGCGATCGCCAAAGTGTTTCTTGAGCGGTTTCTGCAATTGCTGAAAACGGCGTGACATGAGCGGGCAGAAGTCGGGTACCGGACAGCGTGTGTAGATGAACGTAAGGACGACCGCATAGCCCTGCAGGTCTGTGGTGCGAAGATCCAGGCTGTCCTGCGTCAGCAGTGTGGCTTCCGGAAGCAGGTCGCCTTCCTGCAGCAGGGGCAGACCATGCAGCGTAGGACGCGGACCCTCGTCCAGGTTCAGGCGGGTGCCCGGCGGTAATCGACGAATGTCGGTGATCCAGGCGCTGTCGCGTGTGACATGAAAGGTGAACGCGATCGGATCTCCCAGCCTGAGCTGCGCGGCGGCCGCCGTGTCCGGCGTGCGAAACGGCATAGTCATGGCAGGCATGTAGCCGGGGATCGCTTCGTGCTGGATGAACAGCGTGTGCGGGTCGTCACCGAACCCGACCACGCGGCCGCGCACGTCGTAGGTGCGGGAGAATCGACAGCCCGTCCAGAGCACCAGGACGATAAGTAACAACAGACGAAGCATAACCATGGTGTGGAAGACGTTCCGGCTTTTTACCGGATACGCCACAGCGAGTTGTGGGATCGGCGTTTGCCAAAAACTCAGGAACGACGGTTTCGGGCCGACTCAATAGCCTGTAGCAGCTGCTGACGGGTGAAGGGTTTGGTCAGGTATTCATCGAAGCCCTCCTGTAGAAAGCGCTCCCGATCTTCCGGACGTGCATAGGCTGTGAAGGCAATGGCCGGTGTGTCGCGATAAGAGAGCCGTTCCCGCAGTTCACGGAGCAGGTCTACGCCGGTGCGTTGTTCGCCCAGGTTGATGTCGAGCAGTAGCACTTCAGCATGTTCCTGACGGGCGAGCGCCAGCGCTTCGTCGAACGAGGCCGCCAGCAACAGGTCGAAGTGCTGCTGCAGAAAATAGCGCAACAGGAGGCGCGTCTCGGGATTGTCTTCGACGGCCAGCAGCCGTGGCTTGGCAGGCTTGGACATGGTTCTTTTGAAAATAACCGACTACTACAAAGATCGACACTTTGAAGTGGTATTTAAGATAAAAAATACAATCTGATCTAAATATGCCACAACGCCAAAAATTGCCAGGTACGTCGGAGACTGCGGACCGCCGCTGCTCTCAGGGTAGTGGTATACCGAATTTGAAGCAACAGGCGCGCAAGCGGTTGCAGTTGCAGCCGGAGCAGGGTACGCTGGCCCTGATTACTCAGGGCAGCCAGTCCCATGCTGTAGCGCAGGCCGGGTTCGGGTACATAGAGTACCAGGCCCATGTCGCTGTCGAAAAAGGTCAGGCGGGCGTCGAGCTGGAGCCCGGGGTGTGGCCGCCAGTGGATGCCCTGGTAGAGCAGCCAGCCGATGGTGGGTAGCCCGTTGCGAAGGCGTCGGACGTACTCCAGGCGAGCCTCCAGATGCACTGTGGCGCTGAACGCGTAGAGACCCTGCCAGCGGATAGCGAAGTAGTGTTCGGGAGCTGTGGTTTCGAAGGTGGCAGCAGCCGGGCCAGACGCTTCTGTACGCTGTTCGGCGCGGTCGTATCGGAACTGCAGATAAGTCTCCAGCCAGGGGCGCGGGTGTGCCGTGAGGCGGATCCAGAGTGCGCGACCGGTGGTGGGCCAGAACCGGCCATAGCGGGGCCAGTTCAGCCGATGTTGATCAACAGCGGCTTGCAACTGCCAGCCAGGGGCCAGCATGAGCTCCAGGCCCGCGTAGGTACCGGTTTCGCCGGCAGGCGAACCGCTTCGGGTATCGAATGGATCGCCATACAGACTGACAAAGCGTGCAGGTAGATGACGAAACGCCAGCGTCCCCCGGGCAAAACGGCCCAGCGGGCCCGACAGCGCGGTCACCAGACCTGGTGGACGGCCAAGGGTGCTGCCGAGCTCAGCCTGGAGTAACGTCTGACCGATCAGAAACCGACCAAAGAGGCCCAGGGTACGGGCCATGCGGCCGCGCCAGGCATGCCGGTTGTAGAGCGCTTTAGTTGGCTGTAACGGATGGCTGAAACGAACCACGTAGCCGACCAGGCCCAGCGTTCCCCGGCTGTATTTGAGCGTCAGTGCGCCGCCGAGCACGTCGGTGCGGAGAATGCCTTTGCGACTTCGTTCGGCTTCGGTGCGATGCAGTCCGGAGGCAGGCAGGCTGACCACGCCGGCCTGACGGGTAGTCGGGAGCGTGTCGAGTCGGGCATCCAGCCGGCGCCGTGAAGCAAAAAGAGCAACCATCAGTGCCGGGACGGGCGCGACCGTCAGGGCCAGGCCTCGGAAGTAACGGGTTTCATCGGTACCGCTGTAAGGGGTCAGACCTGTTCCCGAGCGCAGCGGTGCGTCGGCGGGTGCCTGATAGCTGTCGATGGCCGGGAGCGACCAGAGGGTCAGGCCAGCGCCAAAGCGGGCACTGAAGTCACCCAGGATGAGCTGTCGGAGCCATCCCGTTCCATGCCAGGCCACGAAGCCGGCCTGGTGGTCAAAGCCATATGTGCGTGTTTTTGGATCCCATCGGAGCGGCTCACCAGGGTCATTCTCAAGCGTAAGGGCTGTTTTGAGCCGACCGTAGCGCAGCCGCAGGCGCGTCTGCAGCCGGACGGGCGGGCCGGGATCGCCTGTGGACGACGCCAGCCGGTAGTCGAGGCGCTGCAGCACGTAGCCAGCAAGGCGGACAGGAGGGCGCGACGAACGGACGCTGACAAACGGCCGCAGCCGGTGCAACAGCGCTCCAGAAAAACCCGGTACCTGCAGTAATTCACCGGTTGAGGCGAAAGGACCATGCTGCTGACGGTACTGCACGATGCGGCGGGCCAGTAGCAGAGAAAGTCCGGGCAGGCGCGCCAGTTCTTCGGCCGAGGCCGCATTCAAATCCAGCGGGTCCTGTCGCCGTTCGTCCAACCAGGCGGCCAGTTCCTCCAGGGCTTCCGGGTCGATTGTCAGCCCTTCCAGGGCAGCTTCAAGGGAGGAGGGCGTCAGGAGCGTGTCCTGCCGGGTCGGCTGTGCAGCTGCCGGCACCGAAAAAGATAGCAGGATCGCGAGCAGGCGCATGGTACTTTATCGAACGAGCGTCAGCGAAAGCGCAGGAGACCAGCCCAGTACCGCATGGTATTCGACCGCAACATCCGCCTGCAGGGGACCGATCGCCAGCCCGAAACCTGCTGTAAAGCGTTCGGGCAAGGTGCCCGTGCCTGCGCGGAGCATCAACACCGATAGGGCCTTTATTTCAAGCCCTGCTCGGAAGTCGGGGGGAAAGCGCAGGTCTTTGTACACGTCCACCAGTAACCGGAACGGCGCAGCCGGATGGTAGGCGAGGCCCAGCTGTAGCGTACGGGGGAGCGATTCGCGGCCGGCCAGTCGGGGTGCGTTCAGGTTGGTGGCCGCCATGCCCACCGTTAACCACGAAAAGACACCGGCCTGCAGTCCTGCCCAGAGGCCGAATGCGCCGGCTGCACCGTAGCGTTCGATGGCGACATGCTGGTAGCGCAGGCTCAGGCCCAGGTGGAGTGGACGGCGAGTGGCCGGGTGCAGCGTGCGGGCCAGGCCGAGCCACAGATGCGTTTCCCGATAGGCGTCGAAGCCGAACGTGCGGATCCCTGACGCCACTACCATCCGTGCAACAGGTTGGACGTAGGTGATAGCCCGCAGGCGCAGCGCTTCGAGGCCATAGGCCTGGCTGACCATGAGCGATAGCGCTGCCCAATGCCAGCTGGCCCAGGCGGCCGGATTACCGTGAGCCCAGACGTCGGCAGTCAGGGCTGTGGTGGCACCGGCCAGCGCGACCGCCCGCGCACCTCCCTCCAGCGACTGGCTCTGAGCGACCCCGATCAGCCCGGCCGTGAGCAGCATGCTCAGCAGGCCGATATGTCGCCCCGCAGACATGACATTACTACAAAATGAGGATCGGCTGCTGAAAAACAGGGGCAAACTGGCGCAACCGACATGGGAAACCGGCGCTACGTGTTGCCGTACCATGGAGCGGTATGGCTTCAGTCGGACAATACAGTGCACGTGCATGGCTGCTGGGACTGGGGATGGCGCTGATCGCTACGGTGCCACTTCAGGCTCAGGAGCTGAACTGTAGCGTTTCGGTCAACTATCAGCAGCTCCAGGGCTCCCAGTACGACTACCTGCGGGAGCTGGAGGACCAGATCCGGCGCTACCTGAACGAACGGCGTTGGACAAACGACGCCTTTGAGGAGATCGAGCGTATCGATTGTACCGTACAGATCTTTTTCGAAAGCGCTATTACGCTGACGCGCTTTCGCGCCCGGATCGTGCTGGCCACGCGCCGACCCATCTATGGCACTACGCAGTACACGACCGTGCTCCAGCTCAGTGATCCAAACTGGGAGTTCGAGTATCCACAGGGAACTCCCCTGATCTTCAACCCGGAGCAGTTTCATCCGCTGACGTCCGTGCTGGACTTCTACGCCTTCATCATGCTGGGGTACGATTACGATACGTTCAGCGAGCTGGGCGGCACTCCATTTTTCGAGCAGGCCCGACGTATTGCCGAACTGGCACAGGCAGCCGGCGCCAGTGGCTGGAATCAGATCGGCGACGATCGAAGCCGCGTTGCACTGATTACGCAGCTGCTTGACCCGCGCTATCGGACCATTCGGCAGGCCTACTTCCGATATCACTTTGAAGGCCTGGATCGCTTTGTACAGGATCCGGAAGCAGCACGCGCCGTCGTGCTCGACGTGCTGCGCTCCCTGGAGACGCTTCATCTGGAAGGGGTGCGCCCCTATGTGATGGACCTGTTCTTCATGGCCAAATATCAGGAACTGGCCGCCATTTTTGAAGGATCACGGCTCGCGCAGGAGGCCTTTGCGATGCTGAGCGAGCTGGATCCTTCACATCTGTCTGCATATAATCGGATGGTGCAATGACACCTTCGTAAAGATGCGTGCAAAACCTGCGGGATGTTTTGCATTTACTGAAAGCGTTTCCGAACTTAAAAACGTTCCAGCTGCAGGGATTCTGTTAGAACCTTTGCCTCGCGGAATCGAAGCGGACCATGATCCCTGCCCTTGGCAGGCGCACGCAGTGGTGCGTCTTAGCGTCGATCTACGGAATATGCTGCCCTAAAAGCGTTCCTTGCAAACAGCTCCATACACGTTATGCCGCGCAAGCCCAAACCCAAATGGCCGGCTGAGATCAACGGCCATCGGCTACATCCAGAAAGCCTGATGATGAGCTATGGCTACCGGCCCGACTGGTCGGAAGGGGCACTCAAATGTCCCATCTTCCAGACTTCTACCTTCGTCTTTCAGTCAGCCGAAGAAGGCAAACGCTTCTTCGAGCTGGCCTACGGACTTCGGGAACCTCAGCGGGCTGAGCAGCTCGGGCTCATCTACAGTCGTCTGAACAACCCGGACCTGGAGATTCTGGAAGACCGTCTCACGCTCTGGGATGATGCCGAAGAGGCGGCTGTCTTCGAAAGCGGCATGGCGGCGATCTTTGTTTCCCTGCTTACGTTTCTTCGACCGGGCGACGTGGTACTGCACAGTGAGCCGATCTACGGGGGGACCGACTACCTGATGAAGCATATTCTGCCCGAATGGGGCGTTGAGCCGGTAGGTTTTATGGCAGGTACGTCGGAAGACGAAGTGCGGGCGCTGATCGAAACAAAAGGCATCGGTGAGCGGCTGCGCGTGCTCTACGTGGAAACCCCGGCCAACCCCACGAACCGACTGGTGGACCTGGAAGCGTGTGCTCGCATAGCCCGAGATTACGGCCGTTCGGATCGCCCCGTGCTGGTCATGGTGGACAACACGTTTCTGGGACCGCTCTGGCAGCACCCGCTCAAGCACGGTGCCCATGTGGTGCTCTATTCAGCGACAAAGTACATTGGCGGGCACAGCGATGTCATCGCCGGGGCTGCGCTGGGTAGCAGTGAACTCATCAAAGCCATCAAGGCCACGCGCACCTTTACGGGCTCCATGGCCGGCCCCTGGACCGGCTGGCTCCTTATGCGAAGTCTGGAGACCCTTAAAATTCGCATGGAAAAGCAGGCCCGCAATGCCCGGCGTGTGGCGGACTTTCTGGTCGCGCATCCCAAAGTGGAGCGCGTCTACTACCTGGGCCACCTGAAAGAAAGCGATCCACAATACGAAATCTTTAAACGGCAGTGCAAAAGTCCGGGCGCGATGATCTCGTTCGAGATCCGTGGCGGCGAAGCCGAGGCATTCCGATTTCTGAACAGCCTGCAGCTCGTCAAACTGGCCGTGAGCCTGGGAAGCACCGAATCCCTGGCTGAACACCCGGCTACTATGACCCATTCCGATGTTCCTCCAGAAGAGCAACGCCGCATCGGCATTCGTGAAAACCTGATCCGTCTCTCTGTCGGCATTGAACACCCGGCCGACCTCATCCTGGATCTGGAACAGGCCCTGGA
>JAUZRN010000017.1 GCA_030950375.1 Rhodothermus sp.
TAAGCCAACAGCGCCTCCTCCAGCAAACGACTCACCGCCTGACGCTCCAACCGCTTGCCCACCCGAAATGCCTCCTGGCGTCGCACATAGCCCACCACAAAGCGCGTCAGGCGTTCCTGCTCTTCGACCAGTGCTCGGCGAAAGCGCGAGGGGTCCAGCGCTGCTTCCTGGTTCGGCGTTGGCGTCCAGCCTTCGCATCCGGACAGGCCCACCAGCAGCGCGAAAAGTCCGAGGATAATGACCGGGTGTCTGTAGCGCGCATGAGCTCTTCGGTTCATGACGTGGACGGGTTTGGTGTGGGAAATGTGCTGCCGGAACGATAAGTCTTTTTTTTAGCGCAAGCGCTTTGTATTAAGATTATGTAAATAAGAGATGATTGCATTTATCCTCATCATGGATAGTTGTTATTGATCATTTTGATCATTCGCCCGGAATCAAAAGCAGGCATGTAATTGGAGCAGAGCAGTACACTGATGTTATAGAAAAAACGAGTTATGCATTTATGTTTTCGTATGCTGGATAGCTCTCGGAAGTTACTTCTTCTGGTAGACAAGCATCTCTTCCAACTCCAGAGATGATTGGTCAGATCGATAGCTCGAGTCGATAGCGACAACGCAAAAAGAGGAAGCTTGGGGCTTTCATGTCAGCGCGTTCACCCAATCCTCGTTCGGTCTGCAGAAATCCTGATACGAACCTTGCGGCGATATATGGTCTGCTATCATACCCTCAGAGGTCACTGCTTGGACAACTCATTTCACTGCCTTCGGTAACAGTCTCCCGTGGTAAGATCAATGCGCAAGCTTCCTATCCTCTATATTCCCTTTCTACCTCACAAAACCGAGCTCAGCAATACGAGATCGAGCACCAGAGTTGGAATCCTTTCCCAGACGGATCCGTTTGTATGCTATCTACCAACCTGTACAAAGACGAATGGGCGCCCGTCTGTTTCTGTTGTTCCTGATCGTACCGGCCTTGGAGCTGGCCCTGCTGCTGCAGATTGGCCGCTGGATCGGACTCTGGCCCACT
The DNA here is from genome assembly GCA_030950375.1 of Rhodothermus sp. Lineage (GTDB taxonomy): Bacteria > Bacteroidota > Rhodothermia > Rhodothermales > Rhodothermaceae > Rhodothermus. The sequence continues at coordinate 1,027 of JAUZRN010000017.1, forward strand.
ATCGGGCTGATCTTCACCACGGCCCTGGCCGGTAGCTATCTGGCCCGTCGGGAAGGTCTGGCTACCTGGCGTGCTTTCCAGCAGCGACTGGCACAGGGACAGCTTCCAGGCCGCGAAATCATCGACGGGGTGCTCATTCTACTTGCCGGTGCCCTGTTGATCACACCGGGTGTGCTGACTGACCTGCTGGGGCTGTTTGGACTGCTACCGCTAACCCGTACCCGGATCCGACGCTATCTGGTTCACCGTCTGCAACAGGCCCTTTATCAGCGAGCAACGTTTTATATCTCTTTCAGTGGTTTTACGCCCCCGGACAACGCGCCTCCTATGCCCCCAAGATGGTCTGGTCAGCCGCGCGTTCGCCCACACTACCTCGAAGACAACGAACCCTGAGTAGCCAGGGCCGTTTCCAGCCGTTCAGCCAATTCGGTATCGACCTGTTGCCACCCTCCGGCTTCATACCAGTCGATCAGCGCCTGCGAAAGTGCCCGGGCATCCATCCCTTCAGCCCGCAGACGATCCCGCAGCGCCTGTGCCTCGGCAGGACGCGGTCCCCAGGTGAACAGCTCAGTGCCTTCCTCGGCAAAAGCCACCAGCTTGGGAATGCTTCGGGCGCCGCGTGTCAGGTACAGGTCCATGATATCCAGATTCTCATCGCGGCGAAGAATACGTAACTGGATCAGCGCATTGCGGCGAGATGCTTCGGCAATGATAGGCAGACTGTAAGCCGAATCGCCGCACCAGTCCTCGGTAAGCACCATCCAGCATTGTGGCCGATCAATGGCCCCCAGCACCTGCGCGAGACGCTCCGACATGCGGTAGGCATCGGTGACACGCCGGGCTCGCTCGTAATTGTACCGTCGATAGTACAGATAGCGCCGCGCCCGGGCGTCCAATCCGGCCAGCGGTTGCCTGAGCGCCTGTTCCCAAGCAGCTATATATGCTTCATAGGTCAGGCCTTCACATAAGCGCTGCTTGAGCTCTGGCCACCACATCACCCAAACTGAATAGCTATGCTTTACTGATAGCGGCGCTACTAACGCCTGCTCCCTGACTTCGTTCACCGAATGTCGCCTCTGACCTGCGTCTGCTCCAGTCAGACCGGTCGCATTGCCTTCTGCATTGCATCGGCGTTTTTGATACACCTGGCGGATCGTCCGCGACGCTGGCTTCGACAGCCTCCCCACCGGTACATCTCCTAAATTTAGCGCCAGGTAGGCATCTCGCGTGCTTCAGGTACTCTCAGAGCAAACGTCCCCTTCACTGAACCTGCCAGAACAATGCGCATGTGCTACACCCTGGGCACCTGGCTGCTCCTGCTTGCCACGCCGGTCCATGCCCAGACCTTCTTCTCGGCTATTTTGACACCGGAACAGGCAACCGGCACAGTTACCAGCGACGGCTATGGCACAGCGGCCCTGGCCCTGACCGACGAAGGGTTGCAGTTCGTGATCACCGTCGATGGGCTGACGGGCCCCATCCAGGCCGCCCATTTTCATCAGGCCCCTGCTGGACAGGACGGTCCGGTCGTCCGCACCCTCACGTTCAACGGCAACACCGCCTCCGGCGTCTGGCGCCCGACCGACGCAGAGCCGTTGACCGACGAGCTGATCACAGCCCTGTTACTGGGGCACCTCTACATTAACATTCACACAGCCCAGTACCCAGCCGGTGAAATCCGCGGACAGGTCCGCCTCAGCAGCGGAACCGCCCTGCACGCCGACCTTACCCCCGATCAGGAAACCGACAACGTCACGAGCGCAGCACGTGGCACGGCCTCGCTAACCCTTACCGGTGCCGGACTGGCTTACCAGGTCTCTGTAGAAGGCCTGACCGGTCCTATCCAGGCTGCCCACTTTCACTACGGTGCTGCTGGCGTGAGCGGACCGGTCGTGCACGGCATTACCTTTAGCAACAATACGGCGGCCGGCGTATGGACCGATTTACCGGATTCCCTTATCGTTGCGCTGCTGCTGGGCCGGCTCTACCTCAACATCCACACGGCCCAGTATCCGGCCGGCGAAATCCGCGGACAGGTATATCCGTCCAGCGGAGTCGGAGCCGTCGTTTCGCTCGACCCCATGCAGGAAACGGGCACGGTCACCAGCAACGGCCGGGGTACCGCATTTCTGGCGCTGACCGAAGCCGGGCTGGTCTTTCATATCACCGTAAGCGGGCTGACGGGCCCCATCCAGGCCGCCCACTTTCATCAAGCCCCTGCCGGACAGGACGGTCCAGTCGTTCGCACCCTCACGTTCGACGGTAACACTGCCTCCGGCGTCTGGCGCCCGACCGATGCAGAGCCGCTGACCGACGAGCTGATCCGTGAGCTGCTGGCCGGCAACATTTATCTCAACATCCACACGGCCCAGTATCCGGCTGGCGAAATCCGCGGACAGATCCGCCCGGGCCAGCTTGTACTGACGGCAGTGAAATCGCTCACGGGCGAACTACCTGCTACGTTGACGTTGGCCCCGAACTATCCGAATCCTTTCCGCGATCGCACAACCATTACGTTCGCACTACCGCAGGCCACCCGAGCCACACTGACGGTTTATAACCTGCTGGGACAGCGCGTTGCGACGCTGGTGGATGGACTACTTCCGGCCGGCCACTACCAGGTCGTGTTCGATGCCGCCGACCTGCCAGCCGGTCTCTATCAGTACCGGCTCGAAACGCCTCACGGAAGCCTGAGCCGCACATTCATGCACTTGCGCTAAGCTGCTTGCGCCGTTACTGCCTCCTGCACAATGCTTCAATGCTGATCACTGGCCTCCGATGCCTATGCATCGGGGGCTTTACGTTTAAGCTTCTGAAGAGTAGAACCCCATCAATACCAGGGCGAACTTGATTCCTTCACTATGGAAAAGAACATGTCAGGTTCAATACCAAGTAATTCTATGATCTCTCTGAGTAATTTCGTTTCATTTTTTGGAAATTCCAAAAAGCATCCTGCTGTACTATAGTGCGTTCGCTGCCATATCGTGATCAACAACACTGTCTTCGAAAATATCACCACCGTGGTACAGAAGAATCAGATACCAAAGTGGATGTCGGTAAAACATCCACGCTCGCAAATTCATCCTGTGGCGCAATTTAAATAGCGCCTATTAGCGTACGTCTGATCGGCCGTATTGCAGTTTTTTGGTGTTTCATGGAATTCAATGATCTTGGTATGATGGAACCGGAACGTTTGCTCCCAGCAGCGTTGCCCGAGCCTCAGGCGCTACCCCTGACCGAATCACCGGATTGGATCGCAGACGATGGCCTACTGCGTGACGAAGGAGTTATTGTGGGGCTTGCTCGGGGGAGCGATGCGTCCTCGGAAGATGAGGTTTCTCGATGGAAACTTGCAACAATCCGGGCTTATTACGAGGAACGTCGGGCACTGCTTAAGGCGCAACTGGAATCCGCGCGACAACGGTTGCGGCGACTCCAGGATGCCGAGGCAAGCTTGCACAAAGAGCTGACTCGGCACGAGGAGGCGTTGACTCTCCAGGACGAAATCGAAACCCGTTTGCCACTAACGGGCCGTAACCTGCTACTTGCTGGCACGCTGACGGTCGTCTGTGGGCTTACTCCTATCGTCCTGGCCACATTGCTACCTTCCGATCGCTTTGAATATCCTCTGACAACAGCTCTAGCGCTTAGCCTGTTTGGTATGTTTACCATATTTCAAGGCCGCTCTCTTCTAGTAGCAGCCGACCTCCGACTATCCGGTACACCGGCACGACCAGAGCGCTGGAAACTCTATCTGGTGGAAGTACTACCCCCGCTTTCAGTGGCCTTACTGATGGCTCTATTCGTTTATCAATCTGAGGCGGGATGGGCTCCTTCTCTGATCGTTGGTTTTCTCGTGTTGCTATTACTACTGATTCCAGGCCGTCTTCTGATGAGCCTCCTGGCCCGTGCTTTTCCTGAGCTGGCTGCGTGGTGGCGTCGGCTTTTGCACCACCGACGTCAGCGCCGGTACCACCGCAAGGAGGCAGAAAGTATTCGTCAGCGCCTGCAGGAGCTAACATACCAGCGCAAACAGCTCGAAGACGAAACGATCCCACAAATCGAGTGCGAGCTGGCACCGCTGGAAGCTCGATGCCGCTATAAGGAAGCGCTCTTCCGTTCCGAAATGGAGCTGGCATGCCAGCGCAATCGTCTTTATGCGCAGTACAAAGAAAACGGCCAAATTCCTGGGCTGAAAACTTCCTCGTAAAAAAACAGCTACTCCCAATGCGTTGGTCTTTTATTAGAAAGCTTTGGGCCCGCTTGACTTCCCAGCCGGAATCAGTTCCGTCGTCTTCCTTTGGAACGGACGTGTCTGACCCCCTCCAACCGCACCAGCAGGGACGCTATGATGGCGAACTTGCTGTCGAGCAAGAGGCTTTTTGCAAATTTGCAGCAGCGGCCACGAAGCGTGAGTATATCGAGGCACAGCTTGACGCGCTGCGCGCACAACACCAGCAGCTCCAGGAACAACTACAGGAGGTCGAAGCTGCTCATAGCAACGCGCAAGCGCTACCCGAGCAGGTGCAAATGCTCGAGCGCAATAGACAAGAAACCCATCAGCGACTTGAACAGTGCAGGCAGCAGCAAAAGGAGTGCGAGCAACGTCTGGAAGTGCTGCGTCACTCGCCTGAAGCCCCCTCTCTGGCCCAGGTGTTCATATACGGGCTGGCGGGTGTTGCCTTTCTGGTAGGGGACATTATCGTGTCGAAAGAAATCGTGGCCCAGGTGCTCTACTTGCCCGAGGAATACGAACGCTGGCTGTTCGCGGTAGGACTGGCTGCCCTTACGTTTGTTTTTAAAATAACGTATGACCGACTGATAGAATTGGCCTTCTGGCAACGCATTAAGAAGCGTTTTGAACGCACCATTCTGACTATCTCAGCGCTGACGCTGGTCACCATCATCGTTATGGGTATTCTACGCGCACAGGAAATTCAGCTACAACAATCGCTTCGAAATCGTGACCAGACGGTCTGGTCGCTGGAGGCAAATGCGCCGTCAGCTCCGCAGCCAGTCACAGGCCCAAGTGGTTTCTTATTGGCGATAGCGTTTGCCCTGTCGGGGGTAATGTTTGCAGTCGCCGGGGCAGTCTGCTTCACCACAGCGCATTCGTACGGGCGTGTTTACTTTCATCAGTACCGCCCACTCCGACGGAAACACAAACGGCTTTTGAAGCAAGAGCGCAAAATTGCTCGCCATCTGAAAATGCTGGAAGAGCAGGTAAGCGACGCGAAAGAAGCGCTTGCTCGCGCCCAGAGTGTCCTGGAACTGCACGAAACACCGGAGGTCCTGCGACAGCATCTTCAGACCATCGAAGCACGCATTGCCGAACAGGAGAAAGAACGAAGCGAACTGCTAGCAGAACAGCGCCGATACAGCTACCTGAATGGCTGGTTACGAGGGCAACAGGACCAGCGTCTCCATATCGAACCGACCGTCCCGGAGGGACCTGACATAGACCACAACCCAGACGACGACACCGGCACAACACCCGAGGCAAACGTGTCTTCGGAGGCAGGGCACATAGATCCCAACGGCACCGCTGATGACGTCTCCGAAGCAGCCGTATCTTCTCCTGCAGACGCATCGATCCTCCAGACCGACGGTGCAAACGCTCCGGAGGGCGACGGCAGCACCAGCTCCTTGCCACATACCCCGGCCGCCCAGACTGACGATGAAAGTGCTGACAGACCAAATATCCCACGCAGTCGTCGGGAACGCGGTGTCCGACATGGACGGCGACGTCCTTTCCTGGATATTCGTGACGATATTCTGGAACTGACCGCGTAAGCGCCTATGCGTTGGTTCTTGTTGTTCTTGCTGGCCGTTGTACTGGCAGCCTGTAGTTCCGAAGCACAGCAAGACCCTCTGACAGCCTGTGCCGAAGTGGAGCTGGCGCACCAGTCGCTTACTGGAGTACCACGTACAGCCCTGGTTTTTATCGACCGCAGCTCGAGCGCTGTAGCGTCCGAAGGGACTTACCGGGCCTTTGAGGAAGCGCTCCGACGATTGGTGACATCTATTATGCCTGTGCGTGGCGGGACGATTCACGCTTACTTTATCCACAGCCGCACGACAGGCAAGGCCGGGGGCCGCACCCTCGTGCAAGACGCCCCACCACCTCGCCTGTCGCCCTACGATTCAGAGCAACGGCAGGCCTGCCAACAGTACGTTGCTGAAGTGCAGTACCGCATGCGTGCCGCCTACGATACCCTACGGGCCATGCTGCACGCTCGCACTGATAGCCGGGTCAGGGAGGCCACAGATCTGTGGGGCATCTTCGAGATAATCTCCGAGACATTGCTGACCTCCAGCGATATTCCCCAGACAACCGTGCTGGTGTTGAGCGACCTGCTCGAGTGTATGCCCGGCCCTGAGCGACGTTGCTTTGAGCAGCATCCCCCTGCCAGCCGACAACAGGCAGAATTATGGGGCCGCGCGGATGCTGAAAAGCTACGCCGGCAATATCGCATCCGCCCTGAAGCACTCCAACGGGCCCACTACCTGTTTGTCTCGGGCGATTTTGCCAACCGAGAAATCTCCCGAAATGTACGCTATTACTGGCTGGCGCTTCTCGAAGCCCTGGGAGTTCCCTACCAACAGATCAGCATCCAGTAAGTCCTACCCCGACAGCTTTCCTTGCCTCCCCATCTAACACTTAAGCAGGAAGTAAGCGCGCTACAACGAATAAGCAACCAGGCTACAACGGGTTCTATAATCCCCTCAGCGTATCTGGTGGTTGTGGCGACAAAACAGGGCCACAGCGGCCTGGCAAGCAGCGGGGAGCATTATGAATGCATTATGAAAAGACAGCGCTCAAGGTATCCCGATACAGCATGCCAGATAAACAACCGGCTGCTCCCCTGAAAGACCGGAAAAGTAGAAAATGTCATGGTCATCTCTGTACAGGGGAATTCCAGGAAGCACACGTACCCGAACCCATTTTCTATGATCGCCTGCAATATCTCCCACTTCGATCCAGTAGGCAGTACGGTAAGTGGAGCTAAGGGGACAGCCCAGGTGAAACCAGTTTCCCTCCTTCGTAGCAAAAAGGCCCAGACTTTTTGCATAGAGGCGAAATCCAATCCTTCCAGCCGGCCCGCTGTAGAAAACCACACCGGACCAGGCGCTATCTGGCAAGCTCCATGGCGTTGTGTTGTGGGATAGTAACGTAACATACGCGGGCGACAGGAGATTCCGCTTCCATGACTGCGGCCTCCCCTCAGTGGCCTGAACGCTACCAGCGATACCATTTTCCGTCATAAGCCTCGGAAACGGCCGTAATGGTATGCCCCGAAAAAGCTGCCCGAACAAACACCATGCGAGTGAGGATAGGCTTCAGTTTATCCTCAGGCCAGAAAGTATTTGCATTTTGTTTTAGGATAAACTAAATTATAGAAGCCTTAAAGCCAGATACCACCTAAAATGCTATCCGAAGCACAGGAAGATTACCTGAAGCAGATTTTTTTGCTGGGCGAGGGAGAGCCTGTTTCCACGACGGCGCTGGCCGAGCGGTTAGGCGTCCGTCCGGCCTCGGTGACGGGCATGTTGCAGAAGCTGGCAGCGCTGGGGCTGGTAGAATATCGTCCGTACCAGGGGGCGCGACTGACCGAAGCCGGTCGCAAAATCGCCATTGAGCTGTTACGCCATCATCGGTTGATCGAGACGTTTCTGGCGGAGGCGCTGGGATACGACTGGCACGAGGTGCACGATGAGGCAGAGCGACTGGAGCACGTCATCAGTGAACAGTTTGAAGCCCGCATCGCAGAATGGTTGGGGCATCCCGAGCGGGATCCCCATGGAGACCCGATTCCCCGGCCCGACCTTACGTTTCCTGCTCTTGAACCAGGACGTCCGCTGTTGCTATTACCGACAGGAGCCGTTGCACAGATCGTGCGGGTGCGGGCACAGGACCCCGACACGCTGAACCTGCTGGCCCGTCTGTCGCTGCGGCCAGGAACGCGCGTGCATGTACTTGAACAGACGCCCCGGGGCGTCCGCGTTGCTGTGGGCCATGAGCGTTTTCTCCTTCCCCAAGAACTGGCTGAAGCGATATGGGTCGTTCAGGAAGTTATCTCCTGACGTTTGGTCTGGGTAGCCTTCTATTGCTGCTGACCTCCTGTCAGGCCACGCCGCCTCGAGCAGATGGACGACTCCGCATTGTGGCCACCACATCGATTGTGGCAGACCTGGCCCGTCAGCTGGGTGGCAATGCTGTGGACGTTGTCGCGCTGATGGGCCCCGGGATTGATCCGCATCTCTACCGCGCCAGTGAGGGCGACGTGGCGCGTATGCAGCGGGCCGATCTGGTGTTGTACAACGGGCTGCATCTGGAAGGCAAAATGGGAGAAGTTTTTGAGCGCATGCGGGTGCTGGGACGTCCGACGCTGGCCGTGGCCGAATGCGTGCCTGACAGCTTGCTCCTTCAGGCTTCCGGATACGGGGGCGTATACGACCCGCATGTGTGGATGGACGTGCGGCGCTGGCAATATGCTGCCCGTTGCGTAGCGGACATCCTCGCGCGTATGGATACGATGCGTGCTGCCTTCTATCGAAATCGGCTGAACGCCTACCTGGCCGAACTGGAAGCCACCGACGCTTATGTACGCCGGCAATCGGCTACGCTACCATCGGATCGGCGCGTGCTGATCACCTCCCATGATGCCTTCCGATATTTCGGGGATGCCTATGGATGGGAAGTGCACGGCCTGCTGGGCGTCTCAACAGCCACGGAAGCCGGTACGGCCGACGTGCAGGCGCTGGCCGAATTCATTGTAGCCCGTCGTGTGCCGGCCATCTTCGTAGAAAGCTCCGTACCGGAGCGCTATCTGCGCGCGCTCCAAGAGGCGGTAGCTGCACGCGGCTTTTCGGTACGGCTGGCCGGCCCCCTTTACTCCGATGCACTCGGCGATCCGGATTCGCCAGCCGGCATCTATACAGGCATGATCCGCACCAACATCGACACCATTGTCGAAGCGCTTCGAAGTATTGCGACGCCATGAGTTGGGCTATTGAAATCGAAGATCTGACTGTTGCCTATCAGCAGCAGCCGGTGCTCTGGGATGTTGATGTGGTGATTCCGTCTGGTCAGATGACGGCCATCGTAGGCCCCAACGGCGCCGGCAAGAGCACGCTGCTAAAGGCGGTGCTGGGCATTGTGCGTCCGGCCGCCGGACGCATTCGGGTACTGGGCCGTCCGTTTCGTGCTCAGGAACGTCGGGTAGCGTACGTACCTCAGCGGGCTGATTTGGACTGGGACTTCCCGGCTACTGTGTTTGATGTGGCGTTAATGGGCACCTATGGACGTGTGGGCTGGCTGCGACGTCCCGGTGCGGCTGAACGCGCCCGGGCGCGCACTGCACTGGAGCGTGTCGGCATGACCGACCTGGCCGACCGTCCAATTGGCCAGCTCTCCGGGGGGCAGCAACAGCGCGTGCTGCTGGCCCGTGCGCTGGCACAAGAAGCAGACGTTTATCTGCTCGACGAACCCTTTCAAGGGGTCGATGCCCCCACGGAAGCGACGTTACTCGAGGTGCTGCGTTGGCTCAAGCGACAGGGTAAAACCATTGTGGTGGTACACCACGATCTGTCCACCGTGGCTGAATACTTCGACTGGGTGGTGCTCCTGAATGTCCAGTGTATTGCCTGTGGACCGGTAAGCGAAACTTTCACTTCGGACAATCTGCGACGCACGTATGGAGGTCGTATGGTGACGCCGGTGCTGTCCACCATAACCTCTGCATAGCCATGGATTTCACGCTGCGCATTGTAATGACCGGCGCTGCCCTGCTGGGGCTGATCTCCGGGTCACTGGGTACCCTGGCGGTACTCCGACGACAGGGCTTGATTGGCGACGCAGTAGCCCACGCAGCATTACCGGGCATCGTACTGGCCTTTCTGATCAGCGGCTCAAAAGCATCGGTCATCCTTCAGCTTGGAGCAGCAATCAGCGGGACGCTGGCCATGCTATGGGTACAGAGCGTACTGCACACTACACACATTCGCTTTGATGCGGCGCTGGGAATGGCCCTGGCTGTGTTTTTTGGTCTGGGAGTGGTACTGCTTTCGGCTGCGCAACATACAGCCGGCGCCGCACAGGCAGGGCTGGATCGTTTTCTGTTTGGCCAGGCTGCCACGCTGCTCCAGGAAGACCTGCTGGCCATGGCCGTCACTGGCGCGCTGGCCCTTGGACTGGTGCTGGTCTTCTGGAAAGAAATAAAGCTGGTTCTGTTCGATGAAGCCTATGCCGCGGCACTGGGACTTCCAGTACGATGGCTGCAGACCCTGCTGATTATCCTGCTGGTGGTGGCCATTGTAATTGGCTTGCAGACGGTAGGCGTCGTACTCATGATTGCTGTGATCGTTGCCCCGGCTGCGGCGGCCCGGCAATGGAGCAGTCGCTACGGCCGCGTGTTGCTACTGGCCGGTCTATTCGGCCTACTGAGCGGAGCCCTGGGCGCCTGGATCAGTAATCTGGCGCCTCGCCTGCCTACTGGTCCCATCATCGTGCTCTTGCTTACCGTACTGGTTCTGCTGTCAGTACTGATTGCACCAGCACGCGGCCTGCTCTGGCAACGTTACCGGCGTCGGCGCGCTCGCACAACGGCCCAGCAAGCTGTTGTAGCCGTTCTCCAGGAACTGGCACACCACCATCCTCAAGATCATCCACATCCTACCGCCACCATTCAAGCAGCCCTGGGGGGCAACGTCCCGGTTGAAGCCATTCTGCGCGACCTGGAGCGTCGAGGCAAAGTACAGCATAAGCCTGGTCAGGGCTGGCACCTTACCAATCCGCCGCATACACCATGAGTCCTGCGCTGGAAATCCTGCTGGTAGCTGTTCTGACGGCGGCCGCCTGTGCGCTGCCCGGTGCCTTTCTGGTGCTCCGCCGCATGAGTCTGGTCAGCGACGCTATCAGCCACGCTGTCCTGCCCGGCATTGTAATAGGCTTCTTTCTCACCGAAAACCTGCAACACCCCCTGCTGCTCATACTGGCCGGTGCCTCAGGCCTGCTTACCGTCTACCTGATTGAGCTGCTGGAGAAAACCGGCCGCTTGCGGGAAGATGCTGCCATTGGATTGGTTTTTCCCGCACTGTTTAGCATAGGGGTGTTGCTCATTGCCCGATTTGCCGGACAGGTGCATCTGGATACCGATGCCGTGCTGCTGGGCGAGCTGGCTTTCGTGCCGTTTGATCGCCTTCAGTGGCGGGGCATCGATCTGGGGCCTCGTGCCCTCTGGACCATGAGCAGCCTGCTTCTGCTCAATGCCCTCCTACTCTGGTTGCTTTATAAGGAGATGACGCTTGCGACATTCGATGCAGCCGCAGCGGCGGTACTGGGCTTTCGTCCGACGCTGCTACACTACCTGCTGATGGGCCTTGTAGCTGTAACGGTAGTTGCTGCCTTTCACGCCGTAGGCGCTATTCTGGTCATCGCGCTGATGATTGGGCCGCCGGCCACCGCTTTGCTCCTGGCCCGCCGCATGCCCACCTACCTCCTGCTCAGCCTGCTGATCGGCGCGTTGAGTGCCCTGCCTGGTTATGGCATGGCGCGTGTGCTGGACGTATCCATCGCCGGATCCATGGCTACTATGGTGGGTGTGCTATTCAGCCTGGTCTGGCTATTGGCTCCGGAAACAGGACTGCTGGCCCGATGGCATCGCCACCGTCGGCAACAAACAGATTTTGCACTGGACCTGCTTTTGCTGCATCTGCTGCATCATGAACATCAACCCACCGCTACGGCCGAGCGCCATCAGGCCACTTTACCCACCCACCTGAACTGGACGAACGAGCGCCTCAATGCGATTTTAGCAGAAGGCCAACGGAGAGGCTGGCTCCAGCTCAAAGGATCCGAGGTGCATCTTACCCCGGCGGGACGTGCTCGGGCTTCCCGGCTCGTCGAAACACTCGCTCCTGCACGACTACACTAATGACTCATGCGCGCTTTGCCCACTTCTTCAAGCGATGCATTTAGCATTGAATACTGAGATCCGTCCTGAGATAATGCCATCATTCCCAGCAGCACATCTGCAAATCCGCAGCTGCCATGGCCTCGTGCAGGTACTCGCAGGCCCGCGTCATCGATGGATCGCTCCCGATAGTCCACATAGACCCCCAGGGTAACTCATCGTAGCCGCTGGACATTTCGAGAGATTCCGGCCGTAAGAGCATACAGCGACACGTCCACCACACATCCCCGGTTACGCCAAACGCCATAGCAGTAAACCCAGTTACGGACAACACGTGAAGCTGCTGTTCATGGAAGTAGCTGTGAAGTCAAAACAGTATGACAGGCGATCAAAGTGGGAGGGGCTCCAATAAATTGAGCCCCAAGCGTCTCCATGCGTCCTCTATCCTTAGAGCTATGCAGCCAGATTTGCTGGCTTTTAGCTCTTCCTTCTTCACAGCCTCCCACAAGTTCTCACAAGTTCTTTTTCATACGTGGTCAAAAACAGCGGCTCATTTACCTCACCGCTCGTGATTCATTGACCTGATCTATCCCTCGTTCACGCACATATCAATTCCCAGATACACTGGCCTCAAAGTAGACAAAGCTCATCTTCGCTCTGGCACAATGAGACAGGATGCAGGCTGCAACTGAATTATCTCTGCTCTCTTCAACCCAAGGAGCTTTTGCTCGATAAGGGTTTCTGGAGCCTCTACCCACATTGGGGTAGCTGCTACATATATTGCACCAATACGCGGTTCGCCCTGTGCTGGCGCCGCCTGTCCCGACCTTCTGGCCATTGTTTGGATCCAGCAGACAGAATTGTAAGGCAATAAAAAAACCGCCCGAGGGCGTATCGGGCGGCATTTTGTAGGTCCGGGGGGACTCGAACCCCCAACCCGCGGATTAAGAGTCCGCTGCTCTACCAGTTGAGCTACGGACCTATCCCCAGAGGTGAGCATAAAACCCGACTGCGATAGCATTCGTTCCCATTGGTCCCTCGCTTTCTGGGTGGCCACGCACCCTCCCTGTGCTTGCCATAAGCCCCGGCCTTTCGGCCACGTCAGAACGCGCGGATCTGTAACGTATCGATCAATGCCAACGGCATCCCCGACGCCGCCCAGTGTTGCCATTGTACAGGTCCGACCAGCCGCAAAAGCAACCGGGGCGTTCCTGCTTGCTCCAGATACAGCACCAGCTGTGGCGTTGCCGCTACCCCTCCCAGCGTCCCGCGCAACCACCGAAAAGAAAGGTTCTGCCAGGATCCCCCGACGGATATTTCATCAAACGCTCCCGTACGTTCCAGATGCTCCAAGCCAGCGGGCACACTCGCCCCTCCTGTTATACCAACCCGATGCAGTCTCAACCGCCAGCGACGGGCACGCAGGCGCAACGTATCATTCATGACCTTCCAGAGGCGAGGCAAGGCCGGATGATTGGAAGGGCCACAGGTAGGTGAACCGATGTACACCAGAATCAAGCGCACATCTTCCCGCAGAGACAACGCTTCCGTTCGCACCTGTTCTCGGCTAAAAAGCTTCACGTACCACAGATAGCCTCCTCAGCACAGCGCCCCTATGCCTCCAGCATAGATCAGCAACTTAATACGCGTAATAGGCAACATGGGGTATTTCTTCATATTGCCTGGCAATGATATGCTGTGAATTAATGTGAAGTATTTTAGCAACTTTCAAAGAATCAATATACAAATACGCTCTGGCCAAAGGATCTACAATATAAGCAAAAGTTTTAAACACAGGTTGATTAAATGCCCCATTTACATAGAAGTATTGTAACACAAAATAATTATTAAACTGAGTGATTCAAACTAAATTTATTTCTTGTTTATCACGCGAAAATCCAACACCTCCTGTCTTAAACTCCGTAAATCCGCTTACATTAAGATCATCAATCCAGACTTGCCACAAAAGTTTACCCTCTCGAGAATACACCTTAAAAATAGGTGCATATCTAAAAATTAATACAATTACCTCATTTTCCAAATTGCAAGATATATAATTTCTTGTAATGTAACTTCGGACAACAGGATTTTCACTTCTATACGATATATTACCAAATTTCCCAATAACATTACCATTTTTATCCAATCTATATATTAAAGAATCATTATACATATTATTTGTAGAAATAAAAATAGATGAACTATCAACACAGATGCCACCTGAGGCTATTTGAGGAAGTAAGATAGTTCGCTCATACACATAAGCATTTCCCTTAGGTGCAAAAACTTCAATTTTTCTCTGGACGCGATCGGTTACATAAACCGTATCCCACTGATCTATCGCAATCCATTCAGGATACATAAAAGATCCTGGCCCTTCTCCCTTTTCCCCTATCGCAAACAAGAATCTTCCTTTTTCATCAAACACTCTTACTTCAGTATATTGGTTGTCTAATGCAAAAATATGTCCTTTCTGATTCTGGGAAACAGATATTACCCTTCCAAATAGCTCCCAGGAATGGACACTACGCATACTTCCTACACGCCACTGAAACTGCATGGATCGCAATCGTTCGGCAAAACGAGTCAGTCTGACCGACCTACGATCTGTTTGATTCCTGAGCCTGATACGATCAAAACGATCCCGTGAAGTCAGCCAGCTTAAATCAGGGTGTTGTTTATATACCTCCGCTTTCTTTTTTTCTTGCTGGCATGATAATATGAATAAGACAAGTAACAGTATGAAATACTTTTTCATTTTTTAAAGATCTATCCTCCTGATGGATATTTTTAATCCTTACTCTATCCCACAACTTTCCGTCATGCATTCACCAGGCGCAATCATATCACAGTAAACAAACCCTTTAACTGGAATACAACGGTCACTTTCCCAGAAATATTCACCCCGTTCACACTCATCTCGTTCACAGGGTACCGCATTTACCCCTGCCGTTGAAGGCCACACAAGGGTACTTCCCAGAAAAATCAGGGAAAAGCCCAGAAAGCCTATTGCGCGCTTCATGGCATCCTCCGCGTTTGGTTATGCAATTGAACTGAATGACCTGAAGGGTTTGCTTTCAATTTCTCTCTCTCCAGTCAAGTTTATCAATGTGAAATACCTGTGAACTATCTTTAGCTACGCGCTCCTTCTTTGTTGCTTCCTTCTGCAGAAATTCAAGCCACAAAACACCAGGCCGGGCGTTTTTGCGGCGTTCGCTCGCGGATCAGGGCAACCAGATGGGACGACCTTGGCAGCACCGACGACGCTTAGCCTCTCCCGCGGACTGCGCTACATGATCGGCTCAGCCTTCATGTTCAGCCTGATGGGGCTGTTTGTGAAGGTAGCCGGTCGCCATCTGCCCAGCCAGGAGATCGTTCTTATCCGTAGCATCGTTACACTTTTTTACAGCTATCTGCTACTTCGCTGGCAACGGATCTCGTGGCGCGGGCAACGGCCGGGCCTGTTGATCCTGCGCGGCGTGGTGGGTTTCCTGTCGCTGAGCTGTCTTTATTTTGCACTGACGCGCCTACCCCTGGCCGATACGCTGGTGCTTCAGCACACCAGCCCGATTTTCACCACGCTGCTGGCGGCCCTCTGGCTCAAAGAACCCCTCGGTCGTCGAGAGCTGGCCGGTATCCTGCTTAGCCTGGTTGGCGTGGTGCTGGTCGCTCGTCCCGGCTTTCTATTCGGCCTTCGAGCGGCCGGTCTGGATCCACTGGGCGTTGCTGCCGCCATGGGAGCCGCCGTTTTCAGTGCCGGCGCCTACGTACTTGTCCGGGAGCTTCGGCGCACCGAACATCCGCTGACCATTGTTTTTTACTTCCCCCTGGTTTCTACGCTGGGTTCGATCCCTATGGCCCTTCCCTCGGCCGTCTGGCCTTCGCCTATCGACTGGCTGGTCGTGGTGGCCGGAGTCGGTCTCAGTGCGCAGATCGCGCAGGTCTGGATGACCCGGGGCCTGGCCGAAGAACAGGCCGGTCGGGCTGTCGCGATGAACTACCTCCAGATTGTTTTTGGAGCCCTGTGGGGTCTGCTTTTCTTCCGCGAGATTCCGACGCTGCTGAGCCTGTTGGGCATGGGATTGGTCTTTGTCGGCACCTGGCTGGTCGCCCGCGTACGCACCTGACTATACGTCGAGCGCCTCGGCATCCACCTGCGCCGCATTTTCCATGATAAACCGAAAGCGCGCCGAGACATCGCGGCCCATCAGCTCCGAGATGGTCTGTTCGGTCTGTAGACGGGCGTCTTCTGGGATCTCGACGCGCAGCAGGCGACGTTTTCGAGGATCCAGTGTGGTTTCGCGCAGCGTGTCGGGCATCATCTCGCCCAGTCCCTTGAAGCGCTGAATTTCCACCTGGAGATTCTTACGCTTCTGGTGGAGCTCCTGCAGGATGCGGTCACGGTCGGCATCATCCAGTGCCCAGTAAGTTTCGCGTCCTGCCACAATCCGATACAGCGGTGGCTGGGCAATGTACACGTGACCGTTCTCAATGAGAGGGCGCATGTAACGATAGAAAAACGTAAGCAATAGTGTAGTGATATGATGACCGTCCGAGTCGGCATCCATCAGCAGGATGACTTTATGATAGCGCAGGCGCGACAGGTCCAGTTTTTCCCCGATACCACATCCCAGGGCCTGCACAATATTTGACAGCTCTTTGTTTTCTTCGACCTTACGAAGCGAGGCCTGTTCGGCATTCAGCACCTTGCCGCGCAGCGGCAGCACCGCCTGGAAGCGTCGGTCACGTGCCTGCTTGGCACTTCCTCCAGCCGAATCGCCTTCTACGATAAACAGCTCACATGCTTCTGGATTCGTCGAGGTGCAGTCTGCGAGTTTGCCCGGTAGATTCAGCCGATGGCTGACCGAAGTCTGACGGCGGGCAGAGCGAGCGGCAGCTCGGCTGGCCAGACGTGCTTTGGCAGCCTGAATGATGCGAGCTACGATGGCTTCCGCCACTGTCGGATGGGCGTTCAGGAACTGCTCCAGATCCAGCCGCACGGCCCCGATCACCAGCGACCGTGCCTCGGGATTATTCAGCTTTTCTTTAGTCTGTCCCTGGAACTGCGGTTCTACCATGAACAGGTTGACAATCGCCACCAGCCCCTCGCGAATGTCATCGGCCGTTACTTCCAGATTGCGGGGCAGTAGATCGTGCGTCTCCATATAGGCGCGCACAGCACTTCGTACAGCCTCTTTGAAACCTTGCTCGTGCGTGCCGCCTTCGGTGGTGGGGATGCCATTGACAAACGACCGGATCAGCTCACGTGGTGCTTCGGTCCACTGCAGGGCTACCTCCAGACGGGCCCCATCGCGCAACGCCTCCTGAATCAATACAAACGGCTCAGGGTGCACGACACGCGCGCCCTGCTCCTCGACCAGTCGGGCCAGGTATTCTACGATCCCGCCTTCGTGCTGAAATTCGTAGCGTCCCCCGCTTGTCTCATCCCTGAAGATGATCTTCAGGTTGCGGTTCAGGTAGGTTTTGATCTCCAGGTGCTCCCGGATCCAGGCGGGATCGAATTCGGTGGTTTCAAAAATCTCCGGGTCCGGACGAAAATAAATGCTGGTGCCCGTCCCCCGCGTGTTTCGGGCGATCACTTTCAGCTTCGTCTTCGGCTTACCCCGTACGAAACGTTGCTGGTAGGTCTTACCATCGCGCCGTACCGTAGCGATCAGCTCCTCTGAGAGGGCATTCACTACCGAAGCGCCCACGCCGTGCAAGCCACCCGAGGTGATGTAATTTTTCCGGTCAAACTTTCCGCCGGCATGTAGCGTCGTCAGAATCAGCTCCAGCGTGGGGATTTTTTTGATCGGATGCGGATCGACAGGAATGCCTCGTCCATTATCCGTTACTGTGACACTGCGACCATCCGCGTGCAGCGTTACCTCAATCAGTGAAGCAAAGCCATTGACGGCCTCATCCACCGCATTGTCGACAATCTCCCAGAGCAGGTGATGCAAGCCGGGCTTGCCGGTACCTCCAATATACATGCCCGGTCGCTTGCGTACCGGCTCCAAGCCTTCCAGTACCTGAATATCTCTGCCCGTATAGGCTGCCGTAATCTCTGCCATCGGTCGGTTGGTTTATCCCTGTCCATTGAGCCGAATTTCCACAGGCGCCGGGATAACCCGCACAAGATGTCCCCGTCGGATAATCTGTCGGCCGCGGTTACCCCGGCGCGATACCTCAAACTTGGTGGTGCGAACGATCTCGCGCCGGCCCCGGCTGGTTTCGACTTCCAGGCCCTGACGAGCAGCCGAAGCCAACGTGAAGCCCAGCACCTCGTCGCCTTTACCCAGCCGCATAGCGATCACCCCCTTAGCCGCCGATTTCACCGGCGGAATCTGATGTACGGGGAAAATGAGCACATAGCCCTCCCGTGAAGCCAGACAGACGTTCTCATTGCCGGCCGAGATCTCAACCCCCAGCACTTCATCATCTGATTCCAGTCGCATGAAAAGGCGACCATTTTTTGTGGAAGGTTCCCGAAAACCGTCGATGGGAATGCGCAGCGTCTGCCCTCTGCGTGTGACGGCCACGGCATGCACCCGAGGTGGTGCTTCCTCGCCGTTCTCAAACAGGACGGGTTCGGTCGGCTCCGGGACCGGACGCGGCAGCGCCCGCTCGTCGAAGACTACCACGCCGACCACCCGCTCTCGGTCTGAAAAGTCAAACAGTTTCTGTACTGGATTCCCGTAGCCGGTCGTACTGGGCAGGGCCTCAATCCGCGTGGTGTAGCAGCGACCGTAATTGGTAAAGAAGCCGACCGTGGCCCGCGTCGAACCCGGTAGGACCCAGCCTACCGCATCCCCTTCACGCACGCGAATGCTCTGCACGTCTGTGTAGGAGCGCTGGCGCTTGACCCACCCATCTCGCGTAACAATCACGTACACATCCTCATCTACAATATAGGCCTCATGGTTGTAAGTAAAGCCCTCGTCCGGTCCGGCAATGACAGTGCGACGGGGGTCGGCAAACTGCGCTTTGATGGCCTTTAACTCTTCCCGGATGAGCCGCCAGCGCGCCGTTTCGTCAGCCAGCAGTGCCTGGATTTCCGCGGCCTTGCTTTCCTTTTCCGCCAGCTCCTGGCGAACCGCTTCAATCTCTAACCGCGAAAGCTTGTAGAGCTTTGTCTCCAGAATGGCATCGGCCTGCACTTCATCAAGCTGGAAGCGATGCATCAGACGCTGCGCCGCATCGGCTTTATTGCGCGCTGCGCGAATAATCCGAATGGCTTCGTCCAGTGCGCTGAAGATTTTTTCAAAACCACGCAGGATATGGATACGGCGTTCCAACTGCTCCAGGTCGTAGCGCAACCGCCGCACCACGACTTCCATGCGGAATGCGAGAAACGCACGCAGCATGGTCAGCAGATCGACCTTGCGGGGGACCGCCACCTCCGGGTTCGCTGTAGGCACCAGACAGGTAAGGTTTACGTGGAAACGCGTCTGGAGCGGCGTATGACGGAACAGATAGGCCATGGCCGCCTTCGGGTCAGCCCCCCGACGCAGCTCCAGCACAATGCGTACCTCGTCGGTTGATTCGTCTCGCACATCTGAAAGCTGGGGAACCTTGCCGGCTGCGATATGCTCAGCGATTTTTTCGACCAGATCAGCTTTGGCAACGCCGTAAGGAATCGACGTAATAACAAGGCGCGTCTTGCCCTCCTGCTTGTATTCACCGCGTAATTCGATAGGCCCTTCGCCAGTGCGATAGATTTTCAGTAGCTCTTCGCGTGTGTTGAGTACACGACCACCGGTTGGAAAATCTGGTCCCTGAATGAACCGCTCCAGGATCGTCTCCAGGGGCGCCTGGGGCACGTCAATCAAGTAAATGAGCGCATCGATGACCTCACCCAGGTTATGTGGCGGAATATTGGTCGCCATCCCCACCGCAATCCCGCTGGCGCCGTTGACGAGCAGGTTGGGGAAGCGGGCTGGTAGTACGACCGGTTCGAAGAGCGTGCCATCAAAATTAGGACGCATTGGAACGGTCCGGCGCCGCAACTCCTCCAGCAGTTGCATGGCCAGTGGCTGCAGTCGGGCCTCTGTGTAGCGCATGGCCGCTGCTGCATCCCCATCAATCGAGCCGAAATTACCATGCCCATCCACCAGCGGATAGCGCAATGAAAAGTCCTGTGCCATGCGTACCATGGCCTCATAGATCGCCGCATCGCCATGCGGGTGATATTTACCCATCACCTCGCCGACAATCGTCGCACTTTTACGGTAGCGCGCATCCGGGTACAGACGCAGATGTTGAAACATCGCATAGAGGATGCGCCGCTGAACCGGCTTGAGCCCATCCCGAATATCGGGCAGGGCACGGCTTGTAATAACGGACAACGCGAAGTTTAAATAGCGCTCACGCGTCGTCTCGTGCAGCGGAATAACTTCTACAACCGGCATTTTTGTGTTGCAATAACAGATTTAGCGGATGAACGCTTAGCCAAAGATACGGATTTTAGCGGGATATTGGACCCGCTGCAGTCTATGCGCTGCCTGTGACAGGTGTCTGTCACTCGCTCAGGCCGTAGAAGGCGAATCGCTATAGGCCAGGGTGAAATAGTCGTGCGGTTCGTCGGGATGCAGTCGCAGCACGTTGGCCTCGGTCAGAAGCACCAGCGTCCGTGACGCCTGGCGACGCGACAGATTGGCCAGCTGAGCAAATTGCTGCACGGTGATGCGGCCGTAGTGCTCCAGGTAACGCATCAGCAGCAACTCCTTCTCGCCAAAAGTAAACACCACGTTACGTGGGTGCTTTTCGGCACGCATAAGCGCCAGCACCTCCGGGCTGGCTTCAATGCTTCGATCTGCCACGCGAATATAAGCTTGCCGATGGCGTCCATTGCGTAAGAAATGGGGTTTGCGGGCACTTTCTTCAATCGTGACCACAATCACTTCCCGGCGGTGTTCTACCGCAATGCGTTCCATGGTAAAGGCAATGGGCGGCGTGGCACACCGACGCAGCGCCTGTCGCAGGGCGAAGACCTCCTCGTCAGGGTCGCGTACGCCCACAATGGTCCCGCTGTCGTCCACGCCCAGCAGAAGACGTCCCCCCCGTGTATTGGCAAAAGCGATGACCTCTTTAGCAATCCGCTCGGGACGAGGGACTCGGCGCTTGAACTCCAGCGTGAGCCCTTCTCCCAGGGCCACCAGCTGGTTCAATTCCTGGAGTGTCATGGCGGGACCGCTTCGGACTAACGAGAGGGTGTCGTTTCCGGAGCCACCTGGCCGTTGGGTCGGGCCGTGTCCGCAGCCGCGTCAGGCAACCAGTCTTCGTATTTGGCCTCGCGCGTCATCAGGTCTCGGACCGCATCGTGGGGTTTTTTACCGGCAAACAGGATCTGATAGACGGCCTCGGTGATCGGCATCTCGACGTCCAGCTCGCGGGCCAGTTGGTAAACAGCGGCAGTGGTCGGAACGCCTTCGGCAACCATCTGCATTTCTTGCTGTACTTCTTCGAGCGTGCGTCCACGACCGATCTGCTCACCCAGATAACGGTTGCGGCTGTGACGGCTCATGCAGGTAACCACCAGATCGCCGATGCCTGCCAGTCCGGCAAACGTAGCCGGATCAGCTCCCATCCGGACCCCCAGCCGCTGCATTTCGGCCAGTCCTCGCGTAATCAGGGCGGCTTTCGCGTTGTCCCCGAACCCTACCCCATCGCTCATGCCCGCAGCCAGCGCCAGCACATTCTTGACCGAGCCAGCAATTTCAACGCCGATCAGGTCGGGATTGACGTATACCCGAAAAGTTGGTGCCATGAACAGCTCCTGAATCTGTTCGGCTACTGTGCAAGAGGGAGCCGAAGCTACGACGGTGGTGGGCATACCGGCAGCTACTTCCTCGGCATGGCTAGGACCGTAGAGCACACCGATTCGTTCTCGGGGTACTTCCGATAGTACTTCGCCCAGTACCTGGGTGGTCGTCTTTCGTGTGGCAATCTCCAGGCCTTTGGCCACCGACACGATGATCAGCGACGGATGTGCCCAGCAACGCAGCTGCTCGGCCAGCGAACGCACGGCCTGCGCCGGTGTGGCAATCACCCAGACTTCCCGATCTCTGGCAGCTTCTTCCAGATCCGCCGTTACATAAACTGAGCAAGGCAATTCGATGTTGGGCAGATAGGTCGGATTGCGACGTGTCCGACGGATATGCGCGGCCACTTCGGGACGTCGGGCCCAGAGCGTTACGCGATGGCCTTTCGACGCCAGCAACAGGGCCAGTGCCGTCCCCCAGCTTCCTGCTCCAAACACAGTCACCTTACGCCCGGCCGGCCGTCGGGCCTGGCTGGCGTGTGCCTTCATGGCGCTATCAGGTCGTTTTCAGAACCCAAGCATTCACTACGTTCTGGGCTTTAACTCACCTCGTCCAAGCATCCCCCGAGCCGGCCGGAATGCACGCACGCGATTCTCCGTGCCATGGAGCAACCGACGGATATTAGAGCGGTGCGCCCAGATCACAATAGCGGCCAGTACAATGCCGAACACCAGCAAACTGGCATCCAGCGATTCAATCCCAAACACATACTTACGGATCGCTACCGTCGATGGAAAGGCTATGGCCGCCACCATGGAAGCCAGCGACACATAACGTGAAATCAGCAACACTACGACAAAGACGGCCGCCGTGATCAGCGTCGTAACCGGCGTCAGGGCCAACAGTACACCGGCCGACGTATTGACGCCTTTACCACCGCGAAAGCCGGCCCATACTGGAAACATGTGCCCCAGCACTGCAGCGATACCGGCCATCAGCCGCACGACTGTCTCAATATGCCAGTGCGCAAAACCCGACGGCAAATCATCAATACGCAGCGTGGCAATCACACCCGCTGCCAGCAATCCTTTCCCCAGATCCACGATCGTGGCCAGCACACCGGCTTTCCACCCCAGCACACGAAAAACATTGGTGGCTCCGGCATTCCCACTGCCATACTGACGCACATCAATACCATACAGCAATTGTCCCACCCACACACTTCCCGGAATAGAGCCTACCAGATAGCTAAGGAGCAGAATGACAATCAGCGACAACATGGCGACTTTGCGTGCAGTGCAGTTTATGTGTAAACGGAATTTCCGTGATTTTAGGTTTCCATGCAACCGCTTTTCTCTACAAAAAGAGCCCCACAGACTCAGGCCGACTCTATGCGCCCGATTTCCATCGGTCGCTCGCCCAGTGCCTCCAGTATCTGGAGTGCTACCGCTTTTTGATCGGCCGGCACGATGGCAATAAGGCCGATACCCAGATTAAATGTGCGTCGCATATCGTCCTCGGGTACCTCGCCCAGCTCCTGAATCAGTCGAAAGATAGGCGGCCATTCCCAGGCACCATAATCTACCTCAAAGTGCAGTCCTTCCGGCACTACCCGCACCATATTGCCCGGAATGCCACCACCGGTTACATGCACCAACGCATGCACGCAGCGGGCCTCGATAAGCGCTTGAATAGGTTTCAAGTACGAGCGATGCACCGCCAACAGCGCCTCTCCAATCGACTTTCCTCCCAGTGCTGCTGGCCGATCATGTATCGAAAAACGATGCAGCAGTACCTTGCGAGCCAGGGTGTAACCATTGGTATGAAGACCCGTTGAAGGCAAGCCGATCAGCACGTCGCCAGCCTGCACCAGGCGTCCATCCAGAATAGCATCCCGCTCCACTATCCCTACAATCATGCCGGCCAGATCGTATTCATCGGGGGGATAGCAATCAGGCATTTCGGCCGTTTCGCCCCCGATGAGTGCACAGCCATTCTCCCGACAGGCCTTTGCAAATCCCTGAATAATTTGCTCCGCCACATCTGGCTTGAGTCGTCCGGTGGCCAAGTAATCAAGGAAAAACAGGGGACGGGCCCCACAGACGGCAATATCGTTCACGCAGTGATTGACCAGATCCTGTCCTACCGTATCGTGCCGCTGCATCAGAAAGGCCACTTTCAGCTTCGTTCCCACGCCATCCACCGAAGACACCAGCACAGGACGCCGGTACGCTGAAAAATCCGGCTCAAAAAAAGCGCCAAAAGCCCCGATGTCAGTCAGTACCCCGGGCGTGAACGTCTGGCGCACCAGTGGTTTGATGCGTCGTACCAGTTCCTCGGCCGCATCAATATCCACCCCGGCTTCTCGATAGGTCGTCATGGTCGGTAGGGTACCGTATTGTCCACGGTTTGAAGAGGTCCAACGCCTGATCGATGCAATATAAACGGCATCTATGTGAAAAACCTTTCAAAGATGCCTGCGCCCAAAAAACGGGCCGGCGCCGCAGCAGCGCCGGCCCGTCGAAAAGCACCACACGCATGTGCCCTCACTGCCGGGCCGGCATCATCAATGGCTTTTCAAACGTCGGAATCCACTCGAGTTGCAGCGCCTCTACTTGCGTCCGGAACGCCGGCAACTCTTCTTCGAAGAAGCGGTTGATCTGTTCGAGGATCTGAGCCAGACGTTTTTCGGCAATTTCCAGGTACTTCATCTGCGCAGGTGTCGGCGCATCCCAGGAAGACTGCAGGGAACGGTACACATAGCCCAGCTGGGCTGAAAGCACTCGCGGATCCCGCAGCAATCCCTGTACCTCTTTCGGTACGATCTGGTACCGCAACGAGTCCAGCCGTTGCTGGAGCCGACGCGCCTCTTTTCGGACCTCTTGGGCCAGCGTATCCTTCCGCTCCTGAATCTGCTCCAGCAGACGCTGCAGCGCCTCCCGGGTCCTGCGCAGCCGTTTCATGGCCTCGGCCGCTGTTTCAATATGGCGCTCCACCCGCATCAACGTGGCAAACTTCGCCCGGCGATCCGCCTCTGTAGCCGGCAGTCGTGGATCCGGAAGTACCTGCACTTCCGCTGAGTCGGCTCGTCCATCCAGCTTCAACCGCACTTTGTAGGTACCCGGCAATACCGTGACGCCGGGTCGCTCCCTGTCTGGCCGACGCCGCGGTGCTTCCAGCGAAGGAAATTCTGGCCCTTTGCGCCGCAGGTCCCATACCACCCGATTGATGCCGGGCTTTGCTGGCCCCCGAAGTCGTCGGATTACCTTGCCTTCCGCATCCACGATTTCTACCGTGACCCGTACGCTATCGGGATCACCTCTGGGAATGACCTGATAGGTAATCAGCGCACCTATCGGCCGGTTTTCTCCTCGGAAGATGCCGTGGCCGGGAAAGCGCGATCCGTCAGCATACTTCAGCGTGACTGTAACCCCGTCACGTACCGTGAGCATGCGCAGCGAGTCCTCCAGCACCTTGTTGCCTTCCTGGGCCAATAACCGCAACACCCGAATATCATCAATCACATAGGCGCTGCGCCCGTGCGTCCCCACGATCAGGTCATGCTCGCGCGGATGTACACGAATATCGCGTACCGGAACGGTCGGAATACCTTCGTGCCACTTTGTCCAGTGCCTGCCACCGTCGGTGCTGATGTACAGCCCGAATTCGGTACCCAGATAGAGCAGCTGCGGCTCGACTGGATCTTGCCGAATGACATGCACATAGCCCCATACGTCCTCCGTCGAAAGCGCTGTCCAGGTACGGCCATAGTCGGTTGTCTTGAAAATGTAGGGGGTCCAGTCGCCACGACGATGGTTATCGAACACGACGTATGCTTCGGCCGCATTGAACGGTGATGGCTCGATGTGTGGCACCCAGGTAAATTCAGGCACCCCCTTGATACGTCGAGAAAGGTTGGTCCATGTCTTCCCTCCATCGCGCGTGAGATGCACCTGCCCATCGTCCGTTCCTACCCAGATCACGCCGCGCTCGACCGGGCTGGGCGCAATCACGGTAATCGTGGTGAAATTTTCTGCACCGGTTACATCGTAGGTCAACCCCCCGCTTTTAAGCTGCTGCTGCCATTCCGGATTGTTCGTGGTCAGATCCGGGCTGATAATTTCCCAGGTTTCGCCCCGATCTGTGCTTTTGTGAACGAACTGGCTGCCCAGATAAATCGTCTCTGGATCGAACGGATCCACAGCAAAGCCAGCGTTCCAGTTGAAGCGCAGCGCCACAGTATCGGCAGGCGGCGCCGGACGAATGTCTTTGCGTTCGCCCGTCACCAGGTCGTACCGCATCAGGAAGCCCCGCTGCGACATGCTGTAGCCGTAACGTGGATTGCTACGATCCCAGGTGGTATGAAACCCATCCCCAAAGCCCACCTCCTGGAACAGATGATTGCGAATACCACCGCGCTGGAACAGATACGCTGGTCCCCGCCAGGAGCCATTGTCCTGCATACCCCCATAGATGTTGTACGGCACTTCCATGTCGATGTCGATGTGATAATACTGGCCGAGAGGCAGATTGTCGACAAAACGCCAGGTGCGTCCCCGATCGCGCGAGATGTACACGCCTCCGTCGTTTCCATCAATCAGATAGGATGGGTCCTCTGGATGCACCACAAGCGCATGATGGTCGGGGTGCACAATCCCTGCAGAAGCCAGCGTTCGGAACGTCTTGCCCCCATCTTCGCTCACCCGAAGGTCATATTGCCCATAGTAGAGGCGGTTTTCGTTGGTAGGATCGACCTGAAGCAACGAGAAATAGAACGGTCGGTAGTGCAAATTAAGCTCGTCGTTTACCTTGCGCCAGGTGTGCCCGCCATCCTCTGACCGATACAGTCCACTTCGTTTCGCCTCAATCAGCGCATACACCACCTCCGGGTTCGAGGGAGCCAGAGCCAGTCCCATGCGCCCGAGCTCTCCCCGGGGTAAGCCGTCCTTTTCCGTGATACGCTTCCAGGTCTGTCCACCGTCGTACGTGATATAGAGTCCGGATCCTGGCCCCCCCGATTTAAAAAACCAGGGCCAGCGTCGGTATTCCCAGAGACTAACGATCAATTTGTCCGGATTGCGAGGATCCATCAGAATTTTGTCAGCACCCGTACGTTCGTTGGCGCCCAGAATTTTTGTCCAGGTCTTTCCACCATCCGTGGTTTTATAAAGTCCCCGTTGTCCCCCGTCGCGCCAGGCTGGTCCAAGTGCTGCCACATAGACCACATCAGAATTGCGGGGATCTATCACGATACTCTGAATCCGCTCGCTTTCCTCCAGCCCCAGATGTATCCAGGTTCGACCTCGATCCACACTTTTGTAGACGCCATTGCCCACAGAGGCGCTGTTACGCGGGGTGCCTTCACCGGTGCCCACCCAGATAACGTCTGGATTGTTCGGATCAATGGCAATCGCACCGATAGAGGATACCGGTTGTCTGTCAAAAAGCGGCGTCCAGGTAACGCCCCCGTCTTCGCTCCGCCAGAGTCCACCACTGGCCGCCCCTACATAGATAACATTTGGATTGCCCGGTTCAACAGCCAGTGCCACTACGCGTCCACTCATTCCGGCCGGACCGATCTGCCGGGCTGTCAGTCCATGAACACGCGCCGTGTCTATCTGAGCCCAGGCCAGTGGAACAATCAACCACCCGATAACAAGTATGGTGAGCCTACGCATAGCTGCCGCCGGTTGGTTTAAGTCCAACAAAAGCATTGACACGCTGCCTAATGTACCAAAACTTGATTAAAAAAAGCGCACGCCTTCCACGTAGTGGAGGACAAATGGTATGGAATACCGCCAGGTCACGTGCGAAATGCCACACGCGAAAAACGCGCCTGATAGGCAACCTGCAACCGTTGCCAGCGGGAAAGCACTACAGGTCCATGCCAGACGTCATAATTGCGACGTTTGATGGTTCGGAGCACTTCGAGTGCCAGCAACCACTCCCGACGTAGTGCCCGGGCATAACGCCGGGGTAGTTCATGCACCAGGGCACGCCCACGCGCTAACGCCTCCTGGACCCGTACCACCTGCTTCCAGAGTAGCCGCTGAACAGCCGGATTGTTTGCTCCCCGCTGCAACAGCTCAATCGATACCCCTGCCCTTTCCAGATCTTCCAGCGGAATAAACAGGCGGTCCGCTGCCAGATCGCGTGGCAGCCGCATCAGCCGATCCGTCAAGAAAAAACCGGTAGCAAGCGCATCGACCTGCGGATCGTTGAAGCGCGTGCCTACGCCTGCCAGCCGGGCGAGCAATCGCCCGTGTGCCCCAGCAAAATCACGCACAAAGGACTCCAGCGCTGCGGCATTGGAAAAGCGTGCCGATCCAGTCCATACCCAGGCTGCCCGCACCTGCATAGCCATCAGCTCAACGGGTAGCCCATAGTGGGCTACTACCTCCTGCGCCGCTCGCCATACCGCTTCGGGCACCACACGGACCGGCTCACCTGCAAGCAGACGCGCCGCCTCTGCGTGCAGAAAAGCTTCAATACTTGCCGCCTCTACGTGGGGTACGTTCGGTCGCCGCAGGGCCAGGTGCCAGTGCCAGAGCGCCTGTGCAGCCGGACGCAGCGCTGTGGGCCATGGTTTTTCATAAAAAGGGCGTACCAGGGTCATCGTTCAACCGGACGATCGACGCCAGGGAGGATCCTGTTTCTCCAGAAATGCCCGAATGCCAGCCTTGCAGTCGGCCGTGCCTCGGGCCAGCGCATTGACCCGGGTTGCATAAGCCAGCGCAGCATCCAGATTCAGCCCGGGCAAATCGGCCAGCAGACGACGGGTCAGCGCCACAGCCGACGGGCTCGTCTCGGTAGCCAGTTCACGAGCCAGCGCCTGTACAACGGCATCCAGTTCCTCGGGCAGAACCACCCGGTGAATGAGTCCCAGACGCACCGCTTCTTCTGCTTCAATCAGTCGGCCACGTAACAACAGATCGCGGGCCACTGTCTCCCCTACCCGTCGCAACACGAACGTCGCCACGATCGCCGGCACAAAGCCAATGCGCACCTCGGTAAAACCCAGCTTCGCGCCTGCAACGGCAACGGTAAAGTCACAGGCAATAGCCAACCCACACCCGCCAGCAATAGCATGGCCATTTAGCCGAGCAATCAACGGCTTCGGATAATAAGCCAGTTGTTGAAACAAGGCAGCCAACCGCTCCGAATCGACCAGATTCTCCTCAACCGTCGCCTCCTGCAACCGCGACAGCTCTGCCAGATCGGCACCGGCCGAAAACGCCTTTCCTGCGCCTGTCAGCACTACCACCCGAACCGTTTCCTGTTCGGCCATCGCCTGCAGCGCCTGCGAAAGGGCTGTAACAAGCGGTCCACTCAATGCATTGCGCTTATCTGGCCGGTTGAGCGTCAGTGTGGCCACCGGCCCTTCGATATGGGTCTGCACCAATTCCATGTGCTCAGCTTTTTCAAATTTAGCAGAACATCCTGCATAACCTCGCACATCGCCACCCCACACTATGATACCGCACACACTTTTACGATGCAATAACGGCCTCTTTATCCTGCGGAATGCCCCATAGGCCTGTACCTCCCCTTCCAGAGGAAGCTGCCCGAAAGGCTGAAGGCGACTGTGCCACAATCGGCCCGATCTCGCAACCCGAAACCCTCACCTCCCCCTGCAAGGAGCGCTGTCGCAAAGCAAGTGAGGAGGTACCCGTTGAAAACAGCGCGGCCTTCAGAAACAACGCTACAGCTGGAGCAAGCAAGGTCGGTCAGTGAGTCCCTCCACCTGTTCCCCTTCCCCTCTGGGCGGAAGGCTCACAAATACCTGCAGGCCTGCTAACCAGTGGCCGTGCCAGATCTGCCAATGGCCCAGAAACCAGAAACGCTGCTTCCCCTGCCAGGGAGAGCTGTTGCGAAGCGACGGAGGGGGTGTTTTGTCCGAAGAGACACTGATGGGAACTACCACGGCTTCAGCCAACAGCTTCCTGCAAGGCACGACGACACCAGCGCAGTGCCATCCCAGGCCCGCTTTCAGACCCCGGTCAGCTCTTTAAAAGCCTGACCGAGCGAAATGCGGGAGTAGGATAGTAAGGACACATTCTCCTGTCGACTAAAGCCGACGGTCCCCTGCGCCCGAGCTCTATGAAAAACACCCGAGAAGCAAGAGCACCAACGTCTCTGCCAATACAACCCAAACCAGCTTTGTCCGCGGTCTCCTTTACGTAAGCCAGACTGACAGGAAGGGCTACGAGCGTGCGAAGGGCAGCTCTCCACCATATTGTTTCTCCATGATAGCACCGGAGACGTGCCTGACCATTACCCTTAGCTGACCGCACAGCAGAAACGGTAAAAAGGCCAGACTATGCGCCAGGTTGCTACAATCCAACGCACCAGCTCCGACCGCTGTCGCAATACCTCTTCACGGGATAGCGTACGCCCCACCCAGATACCTTCTGCCCCACGTAACAGCTCAGACCACCGATGGAACGCACCTGTACTTACCTGTCGTATTGCCTTTCGCTTTGTGTAGATTTTGAATTGCAATAACGGAATCAATGGCCGGAGCGCCGTCTCTCCCATCTCCTTCAGATGCTCCCGTACCACCCGCCACACCGCCCGCGCCGGCACGCCGACATATACACCTACCCGCAACCCATCCACATGCAAACTCACTATGAGCTGCACATCGGCCAGCCGCCGACGCCCCCGCCGGTAAAATGCCATCCAGTAATGCGCATGGCATCCACCCGCTCCAAAGTCATTCTTCAAAAAACGGCTGAACACATTGCGCTCTGTCTCCAGCGCCAGCGCACTGGGCACCACCCAGTTGGCAGCCAGATCATCCCGTAACCTTCGGAAAGGCTGCTGTATGCATCGCTGCAATACGGATTTCTCCTGGCGATACTGCGCAATATGTGGTCGGGCTTTCAGTCGCGACAGCGCCTCAAAGGCTTCGGGGGCAAAGCCCTCGAACGTAAGCACCGGCGGCTCAATCAGTACCAGGGCTTCCGGTGCCACCTCAGCCGGATCACGTCCCGGCAGCCACATAGGGCAACAGGCGTGCTTTCAGGGCCTCCAGATCGGCTGCAACAGGCACCACCGAGATCTCCTGCTGCCAGAGCCGCGCCAGCGCTTCGGGGACCTCCGGCTCGAAGTTCAACGCCTGTCGGATCACCTCAGGAAACTTGGCCGGATGTGCTGTGGCCAGCACTACGATCGGCGTTCGGTCCCCCGTTGCTTTCCGATAGCGATAGGCCGCTGCCAGCCCTACGGCCGTATGGGGATCGGCCAGATAGCCGGTCGCCTCGTAAACGGCCCGCAAGGTATCCAGCGTGGCTTCGTCTGACACACTGGTACCCCAGATGCGTGCAGCCATCTTTTCTCTTAGCAGAGCCTGTAGCCGCTCGAAGTTGCTGGGCGCGCCCACGTCCATGGCATTCGAGAGCGTACGCCGTGAAGGCCCAAAGGCCGGTCCTTCGCCGGCCAGAAACCGTGGGAAGAAATCGTTCGCGTTGTGGGCGGCCACAAAGCGGCGAACGGGCAGCCCGCTCAACGCAGCCAGAACGCCGCCCGTCAGATTGCCCAGGTTGCCGCTGGGCACGCAAAAGACCACCTCGTCAAATGCTCCCGCTGCTACCGCCCAGATGTAGTAGAGCATCTGCGGCAGCAAACGCCCCACGTTAATCGAATTGGCCGAAGAGAGCCGTACCCGGCTAAAGTCTGGATCGGCGAAGGCCGACTTGACCAGGCGCTGGCAGTCGTCAAACGTGCCATGGACGGCAAACGCCTGCACTCCAGGCCGCTGTACGATGAGCTGTCGCTCCTGCACCGGACTGACCTGGCCCCGGGGATAGAGCAAGCCTACCTGCACGCGTTCCAGTCCAGCAAAGCCGTCCGCCACCGCACTACCCGTATCGCCCGAAGTAGCCACCAGCACCAGCAGGCGTTCGTCCAACCGGCGCAGTATTTCGCGGGCAAAGCGGGCCATCGTACGTGCGCCGAAGTCCTTGAAGGAAAGCGTTGGCCCGTGAAAAAGCTCCAGCACGTAAAGATCCTCGCCCAGCGCAACAAGTGGCACCGGAAACGACAACGCTTCAGCCGTGACGCGTGCTACGACCTCTTCCGAAAAGACACCGTGCAACCAGCGAGCCAGCACCTCAGTCGCCAGCTCGGCAAACGATGAAGCACCTTGCCAGACTTCGGCCGGTAGCCGGGGAATGCGCTCTGGAATGTAGAGGCCTCCATCAGGGGCCAGCCCCTGCAGCAATGCCTGGTCGAACGTCAGGGCAGGCGCCTGCCCGCGGGTACTGACGAAGCGAATCGGTTCCAAGGTCGCCATAGATTCAGAGCTGACGCACGCCTTCGAAGTCAACCGCTGTAACGTACCCTTCGACCTCTACGCCGCTCTCCAGGCATGCCTCACGCATGGCTGCCAGAACCTGGCGAGCATGTAGCGCATCACGAGCCAGCGCAAACATAGAAGGCCCTGAACCCGTCAGCGCACAGCCAAAGGCACCAGCCGACAAAGCCGCCTGCCGTACCGCGTCATAGCAAGGCACCAGCGTAGCCCGCACGGGCTCCACGATGCGGTCGGCCATCATCCAGCGTCCTACTGCTTCCCAGTCGCCGGCTCGAAACGCATCGATCATGAAGGCCAGCGCCGACGCGTTATGCACGGCATCCCGAAGGGGCACCTGCCGGGGCAAAATTTCGCGGGCCGTACGCGTCAGAATCGCTACGCGAGGCAGAATCAGGGCTATAGCAAGCGGAGCCGGCAGCGGAATGCGCCGGTAGCAGGTGGGATCGCTGGCCGATACCAGCACTAACCCACCCAAGAGGGATGGCAACACATTATCGCCATGTCGGCTGCCCGAAGCCACGACCTCTCCTTCAAGCACGGCTTCCACTAATGTTTCCCGTGGTAGCGGCCGATCCAACAGCAGGTTAGCGGCCCAGGCTCCGGCCACCGCACTGGCTGCCGAACTCCCCAGCCCTGATCCGGCTGGCAGGCCTTTGTACAAGCGAAGTGCCACGCCATGCCGGGCCTTTGCCTGGCGGAGCACGGCGGCGGCTGCCACAGCGGCCGTATTGCGTGCCGGATCGGCCGGAATCGTCGAACCGGACAGCCCGTTGGTTCCTACCAGGGTGACGCCTGGCGTTTCGGTGCGCCAGGCTTCGACACGATCCCCCAGTCCCTGAATGCATAGCCCCAGCGCATCAAAGCCAGGGCCAAGGTTGGAAAGCGAGCCGGGTCCCCATACGACCACGTGCTCGCCTGGCCGGCCAGCAATCACAGAAACGGATGACGATGCAATCTCCATAGGCGTTTTCAAGATACGCGAGACGGGCTCATCGGAGCAAGGGCAGATCGCCTGCGCCCTTCGTGGGCAGCGTGGTATAGCCTCTCAGGTACTGATCGACCCCTCGCGCTGCTTCTCGCCCTTCAGAGATGGCCCAGACGACCAGGGACGCTCCGCGATGTGCATCGCCGGCCACAAACACGCCGGGCACATTTGTCTGGAAATGTTCATCGGCGCGAACCCGCCCCCCTTCGTCCAGTTCGACCCCCAGCGCTTCGAGCAAGGGGCTTCGCTCGGGGCCTTCGTAGCCGATAGCGATCAACACCAGATCGGCTGGCCATTCACGACGGGTGCCGGGCACTTCGCGGCGCGTGCGCCGGCCGTCCGGTCCCGGTGGGCCCGGCTCTACGTCCACCGTAATGACCCGTTCGACGTGACCATCACGTCCTTCGAAAGCGATAGTCTGTACGCTCCAGACCCGTTCACATCCTTCTTCGTGGGAAGTGGTCACCTGAAGCAGATATGGATGAAAGGGCCAGGGCATCTCAGGAGGCCGCTCCTTCGGAGGCGCCGGCCAGATGTGAAAGTTTGTGATGGAACGAGCGCCCTGACGATTGGCCACGCCGATGCAGTCGCTGGCAGTGTCGCCGCCGCCAATGACGACCACATGCTTACCGGCCGCATCGATCACCGGGATGCCGGCCGCTTCCAGATCATCGCGCGCAACCCGCCTGGTGGCCTGCCACAGATATTCCCAGGCGAAATGAATGCCAGCAAGCTCGCGTCCGGGAACCTTCACATCCCGGGGTTGGGTAGCGCCGGTGCAGAGGACAATCGCGTCAAAATCGCGCCGGAGTCGATCAACGGGATAGTCACGCCCTACCCACACGCCGGTTCGAAACGTGATCCCCTCGGCCTCCAGAAGAGCTACACGACGATCAATCACCCACTTTTCCATCTTGAAATCGGGGACTCCATAGCGCAATAACCCGCCGATGCGATCGTCTCGTTCAAAGACCGTCACCCAGTGGCCGGCCCGGTTAAGCTGGTCAGCACAGGCCAGCCCGGCCGGCCCTGATCCAATAACGGCCACCCGTTTGCCAGTCCGGCATGCCGGCGGCTCTGGCTTGACCCATCCTTCGCGAAACGCCCGTTCAATGATGGCCCATTCAATCTGTTCGATGGTTACAGGGGGTTCGATCAGACCCAGCACACAGGCCGACTCACAGGGGGCCGGACACACGCGGCCCGTGAACTCCGGAAAGTTGTTCGTGGCCCGCAACCGTTCGTAGGCCTCACGCCACCGGTTTTGGTATACCAGCTCGTTAAATTCCGGGATGACATTACCCAGCGGGCATCCGGCATGGCAGAACGGAATGCCGCAATCCATGCAGCGTGCGGCCTGTTGCTGCACGCGGTCGTCCGGCAACAACCGATAAACTTCGCGAAAGTCTCGGACGCGCTCTTCAACCGGTCGCTTTTCTGGATCTTCTCGAGGAATTTCGATAAAGCCTCGCAGGGAGCCCATAAGCCTTTTTGCTTGCGATAGAACGTGAGTCAGGCGGCCAGCTGCTGCCTCGCTGCGGGTTCTTGCGTCTGTGCCAGCCGTTCAAGCGCCTTGCGGTAATCGATCGGAAAGACCTTGACAAACCGGACCAGCATACGAGGCCAGTCTTCCAGCACCCAGCGAGCGACAGGGCTACCCGTATAGGCGTAGTGTCGCTCGATCATCTCACGTAGCTCGGCTATGTCGGTCTCCTCAACCACCGGCATGAGTTCAACCATATCCAGGTTGCAGTAGCGCTCGGCAAACAGCCCGTCGACATCCAGCACATAGGCAATCCCTCCGCTCATGCCTGCTGCAAAGTTGCGGCCGGTCGGACCGAGCACGACCACGCGTCCACCGGTCATATACTCACAGCCGTGGTCACCCACGCCTTCGACCACCGCGCGCGCCCCGCTATTGCGCACCGCAAAGCGCTCACCAGCCCGGCCTCGGATATAAGCTTCACCGGAAGTGGCTCCGTAGAGGGCTACATTGCCAATGATGATATTCGACTCGGCCGGATAAGCCGCCGACTCCGGCGGATGGATGATCAGCTTACCCCCGGAGAGCCCTTTGCCAAAGTAATCGTTGGCTTCTCCGATGACGCGTAACGTCACGCCAGGTGCCAGAAAGGCGCCGAAGCTCTGGCCGGCGGCACCTTCACAGTCGATCCAGATCGTGTCTTCCGGGAGTCCTGCTTCTCCGTGGCGGGTAGCCACTTCGTAGCTGATGCGCGCGCCAACCGTCCGGTCGGTGTTGCGAACGGACACCTGCAACCGTACCGGTTCGCGATGCGCCAGCGCTGGTTG
This sequence comes from Rhodothermus sp., assembly GCA_030950375.1. Classification (GTDB taxonomy): domain Bacteria; phylum Bacteroidota; class Rhodothermia; order Rhodothermales; family Rhodothermaceae; genus Rhodothermus. Next base: position 36,319 of record JAUZRN010000017.1, read on the forward strand.
CAGATGCGGTAGCAAGCGCTCATCAAGCGTGGGCAGGCTGCGCACCGAGGGCATCCGCTGGCTGAAGGGCTGCAGGATGGCTGGCGTCTCCACCTGCTTGATGAGGGGCCGCAGGTCCAAGTAGCGCGCCTTCCAGTGATCGGTCCGTCGAATGCGCAGTCGGTCCACGCGCCCAACCATTTCCTCGACCGTCCGGAAGCCCAGCTGTGCCATGATCCGACGTAGCTCTTCGGCTACAAAGTAGAAGTAGTTGATCACGTGCTCTGGTTGGCCGCTGAACTTTTTCCGCAGCACCGGATCCTGGGTGGCGATACCGACCGGACATGTATTCAGGTGGCATTTGCGCATGCGGATGCAGCCTATGGCCACCAGAGGTGCTGTGGCAAAGCCGAATTCCTGCGCGCCCAGCAGTGCCGCAATGGCCACATCACGTCCGGTCTGAAGCTGACCATCCACTTCCACGATCACCCGCCCACGCAGGCCGTTGGCTACCAGAGCCTGGTGCGTTTCACTCAGGCCCAGCTCCCAGGGCAATCCGGCGTGCAGAATGGACGTGATCGGAGAGGCACCGGTCCCCCCATCGTGACCGCTGATCAGAATGACGTCGGCCCCTCCCTTGGCCACGCCAGCCGCGATCGTCCCCACCCCGGCTTCCGCCACCAGCTTCACACTGATGCGGGCCGAGGGATTGGCCTGCTTGAGGTCATAGATGAGCTGAGCCAGGTCTTCAATCGAGTAAATGTCGTGGTGCGGTGGAGGCGAGATCAGTCCTACCCAGGGGGTGGCATGCCGCACGCGAGCAATCCAGGGGTATACTTTTTCACCCGGCAGCTGTCCCCCTTCGCCGGGCTTGGCCCCCTGCGCCATCTTGATCTGAATCTCGTCGGCACTGGCCAGATAGCTGATTGTTACCCCGAAACGTCCGGAAGCTACCTGTTTGATGGCGCTGCGGCGCGGATGGTCACGGGCGTAGCGTTCCGGATCCTCCCCGCCTTCGCCTGTATTGCTCTTCCCACCGATGCGGTTCATCGCCTCGGCCAGTACCTCGTGCGCCTCCTTGCTGATAGAGCCAAACGACATGGCCCCCGTCTTGAAGCGCCGGACGATGGACGTCCAGGGTTCGACCTCTTCCAGCGGGATCGGGCGCTCGGCCGGAATGAACTCCAGCAAGCCCCGCAGCTTGCACAGACGTTGGCTTTCGTCGTTGACCAGGCGCGCAAATTCCTCGTAATCCTTCGGATCGCGCTTTTGAACGGCATGCTGTAGCCGGGCCACCGTCAGCGGATTGTAGCGATGATGCTCGCTGCCCCGTCGCCACTGGTAAAAGCCGCCACGGTCCAGCCCGTCCGTCGGGACAGCAGCTACCGGCCTGGATGGATAGGCCTGCTCATAGCGCAGACGGACCTCTTCGGCCAGCACGTCGAAGCTCACTCCGCCCAGCCGGGATACCGTACCGGCAAAGCACCGTTCGACCACTTCGTGGTGCAACCCTACGATTTCAAAAATCTGGGCCCCTCGGTAGCTCTGAAATACTGAGATGCCCATTTTCGACATCACCTTGAGCAGCCCTTTACAGAGAGCCCTGATATAGCGCTGTTGGGCTTCTTTCACATGGAGGCCGGTGATTTCCCCCCTGTGCACCAGGTCGGCTATGGTCTCCAGGGCCAGATAGGGGCAGACGGCATCGGCTCCATAGCCAGCCAGCACGCAGAGATGATGCACCTGACGCGGCTCGCCACTGTCGACCACCAGGCTACAACGAGCCCGCAATCCCGCCCGGATCAGATGGTGGTGTACAGCGCCCACTGCCACGGCGGCAGGAAGAGGCGCCTGTCCCGGCCCGCTCTCCCGGTCCGAGAGGACCAGGATTGTAAACCCTTCCTGCACGGCTGCGGTAGCCTGCCGGCATAGCCTGTCCAGGGCGGCCACCAGGCCGCTGCCGCCGTCAGCTATGGTGAACGTAGTGGTGAGCGTAACCGTCCGCAGGTTCTCTTCATCAAGCGCCCTGATGCGTGCCAGTTGCTCCGACGTAAGCACCGGATGTTCAAGACGCAGCCGGTGCGCCTGCTCGGGCGTTTCATCCAACAGGTTAGCCTCGCCTCCCAGATAGGTGTGTAGCGAAGTGACCAGTGCTTCGCGAATGGCATCAATTGGCGGATTGGTCACCTGCGCGAAGAGCTGTTTGAAGTAATCATAGATCAGCCGAGGAAAGTCCGAAAGCACAGCCAGCGGCGTATCGTCGCCCATGGAGCCGACCGGATCATCCTTTTGCTGGGCCATAGGCGCCAAGATCATCCGCAACTCTTCCAGGGTGTAACCGAACAGCCGTTGCTGGCACCGAAGCGTCTCCAGATCCGAAACCCGTGGTAGCACCTGTGCAGGCGGCAGATGTGCCTCGGTTCGCAGGTGCGACCGTAACCAGAAGCAATAGGGTCGGCGCCGACTCAGCGTAGTCTTGATCTCCTCATCGCGTACCAGACGCCCTTCCTCCAGGTCTACCAGAAACATGCGGCCGGGCTGCAGTCGTCCCTTTTCGACGACGCGCTCCGGCTCCAGATCAAGCACGCCCACCTCGGAAGCCAGCACAACCAACCCGTCGCGTGTGACGGTGTAGCGGGCCGGACGCAGCCCGTTACGGTCGAGCACGGCGCCGGCGTAGCGGCCATCTGTGAAACAGACCGCTGCAGGACCGTCCCAGGGCTCCATCAGACAGGCGTGGTACGCATAGAACGCCTTGCGTGCCTCCTCCATGTGGTCGTCGTGTGCCCAGGCTTCAGGAATGGTCATCAGGATAGCATGGGGTAACGAGCGTCCGGCCCGGTAAAGCAGCTCGATCATGGCATCGAGCATCTGCGAATCGCTACCCGTCTCGTCAAGAAGCGGCAGCACTTTGGCCAGATCGTCCCCCAGCAGGGACGAACGCAACAGCGCCTCGCGAGCGCGCAACGCGTTGATGTTGCCCCGCAGCGTGTTGATTTCACCATTGTGTGCCAGCAGGTGAAACGGCTGGGCCAGCGACCAGCGAGGCCAGGTGTTTGTGCTGAAACGCGAATGCACGAGGGCCAGCCGACTGGCAAAGCGCGGATCGGTCAGGTCTGGATAATAAGCGCTGAGCTGATCAGGCGTAAGCATGCCTTTGTAGACCAGCGTGCGCGCCGACAGGCTGACCACGTAGAAATCCGGACAGGTAATGACATGGCGTGCGCGCCGTTTGATAATGAACAGCTTGCGTTCAAATGCCTCCACATCAAGACCGGGGGCTGCCTGCACGAACACCTGCCAGACAGCCGGTTCCGCTGCGGCAGCCGACACGCCCAGCACATCGGAACGCGTAGGCACCCGGCGCCAGCCCAGTACCTGTTGCCCTTCAGCCTGCACCAGCTTCTGGAAATCTTCCCGGCAGGCCTGTTGCAGAACCCGATCTTTTGGCAGAAACAACATGCCGACAGCGTAGGCACCGGGCTCAGGCAACTGGATGCCTTCTTCCCGGGCCACTGCCCGCAGAAACAGATCCGGCAACTGGACCAAGATGCCGGCACCATCTCCCGTACGTTCGTCACAACCACAGGCCCCACGGTGACTTAACCGCAGCAGAATCTGCAGGCCGTCCTGCACGATAGCGTGCGAGGGGGCGTCGGTCAGCGTACAGACAAGGCCAATACCGCAGGCGTCGCGTTCGCGTGCTTCAAACCGTGCCGCGTGGTAAGCTTGCTGGTTTTTCTGGTGCATCGCAACCCGGGGTTTATGGCGCCCCGGTCTGCGCTGCGATTCTCGTACAAACCCAATCAAAGAGCGGCAGCCGGGGTCGCCAGGTGGAAAATCAGGCGGTAGTCGTCGTTACGTGGCCCCCAGGGGCCGTGATAAGGACCTTCAGTACCCCGCAAGGTCGTACCGCACGTACCAGCCTGGCGCACACCCGACCTACGAGCCCCTGCTTCCCGTTGCTTTCAGGAATGGCCCCGGTAGCACACCGGCGAGAAGCAAGGTAACCCTTTTGCATGACGGCCAAGTTGTAGCGTGAATGTCGCGCGCTGTGGCAGCAATAACGCACATCAGCCCGCGCTCGTCAAGCACCATATCCATCAAAAACAAGAGCATCGGTAGCGCTTTCACTAAAACACAACGAAATGGAAGCCCTTTTCTACTTTATTTCTTACGTGAAAGGTTATGATAGGTAAATTTATTTAGAACATACAAACAAAATATTTTTCTTGTTTATACATTATTCACAATGAAGGTTAATTTAGTAAATCATGTCGACTGAGTCCCAGATGCAGCACTGACACCGAGAGTTGTCGAAGTCTTTCCATGCGGTCCAGATCGGCCGGTTCGTTACAAAAAAAGCCCCGCCCGTATTTACCGGGCGGGGCTTGGTCGGGACGGTGGGATTTGAACCCACGACCCCTAGCACCCCATGCTAGTGCGCTACCGGGCTGCGCTACGTCCCGACGACCTCAGACACTCCACCGGTCATGCCTGACCGGCAAGGCCTGCAAATGCTTCAGGAGGTATCGGGGTTCCCTTTTGCGGGCTCTTCACGGGCAGCCATTGCCTCCAGGTGGTGAAGGAGGTCGACCAGAAATGCCCGTAACGCCAGCAACTGGGCTCGCATGGCGGCATCCCCTGACCGTTGCCGGCGTTCCAGCACGCGGCGTGCCCCCTCAATTGTATAGCGTTCCACGTGTAGCAGGTGCTGAATCTCGCGCACCAGGGCCAGGTCCTCTTCTGAGTAGCGCCGGCGCCCGGCTGCGTCTTTTCGGGGCCGCAGCACGTCAAACTCGGTCTCCCAGTACCGTAGCACGTGCGGCGCCAACCCTGTCAGCCGTGCAACCTCGCCAATGCTGTACAGCCTTGCCGCATCCCGCATCGCTTCCGCATCGGTCTGTCTACTTACAAATTTAACGGGAAGCTATCAAAACAGAAAGAGGCTTTGCGGATATTTAGCGTCTTCCAGACGCCATACGCCCCTGAAGAGCTATGTCACAAAGCCGTCTCAAGTATGAGCTGGCCCTGATGTTTGATGTGTTGGTCTGGGGCATCAACTTTCCCATCCTCAAGGTAGCGCTGGCCACCATGCATCCGTTTGTGGTCAATCTGGTGCGCTTCATCTTTTCTCTGCTGGTGCTGGGGGTCCTGCATGCCCGCGCCTATCGGCGAACCTCCACGTCTTTCTTCGAGCCAATGCGCACGCATGGCTACGCCATCCTGCTACTGGGCATGCTGGGCTATGTGGTGTACCAGGTGGCTTTCATTGTCGGAGTGAGCCTGACAACCGCTGGAAGTGCCGCCCTCATCATGGCCAGTGCACCGCTCTGGACGGCTGTGATCAGTCAGCTTCGGGGCTATGACCGTTTGAATTTGCTGGGCTGGATCGGGCTATTGGGCTCATTGCTCGGGACTGCCCTTGTGGTGATCTATGGCCCCCGCGCGTTGAGCTTTTCCCGGGATGCCCTGCTGGGCAATCTGTTAATGACCGGAGCTGCGGTTGCCTGGGGAGCGTACACAGCGCTCAGTCAGCCTTACGTACACCGTATGGATCCGGCCAGCCTGACCTTCTTTGGCCTGTTGCTGGCCTACCCCGTCCTGGCGCTACTGGGGCTACCGTATCTCGACACCATCCGATGGAGCACGGTCGATACCTTCGTCTGGGGCGCCTTGATTTTCTCGGGCACCCTCTCAACCGGTCTGACCCTGGCCTTCTGGAACCATGCCATTCGGCATGTTGGTCCTTCCCACACGGCCGCCTTCGGCAACCTGGTTCCGGTAGTTGCCCTGGTCTCCGGTTACCTGATGCTGGACGAACCGGTAACAACAGCCCAGCTACTGGGAGGCGCCGGTATCATCGGAGGCCTGCTGCTGATGCGACGTGCCCGCCGCCTGCCGCTTCCCTCCTGAGGTTTACACACCGACCAGCTCAAAGCGCGATCCTTCAACCGGATCTTTCTCGACTTCGATACGCACCGGGAACACCTGCTTGAGCTCGCTAAGATGCGTAATTACAAGAATCTTATCAAAATCGGATTGCACGGCCTGGATCGCTTCGACCAGCAATTGAAGTCCCTGAGGATCCTGCGTACCAAAGCCTTCGTCGATGACCAGCGTACGCACGCGCACGCCGCTGCGTTCAGCCAGAAGCTGCGCCAGGGCCAACCGTAGCGCAAAGTCAACCCGAAAGGCTTCCCCTCCTGAAAAGGTTTCGTAGGGCCGAGCGGCTCCCTGCTCATCGGTGATAATGATATCCAGGGTCTCTTTGGTCCCCCCGGACTTTGTCGTTCGCTGCGTCCGCAGATAGACATGCATGCGGCCATCAGTAAGCCGCTCCAGTAGCTCATTGGCACGCGCTTCCAGCTCGGGTAGCGTTTGCTCGATAATCAGCGAAGGGATCCCGTGTTTTCCAAAGGCCTGCTGCAGATACCGATGCAGGCGCTCGCGATGCCGCACCGCCTTCAACTCCTGCTGGAGCTGCGTGTGTTGCGCACGAAGCGTCTGCAACTGCTCCAGACGCGCCTGGCATTCACCAAGCTGCTGCTGCACCGCACGTAGTGCCTGCTCCGAAGCCTCAAGCTGCTGCTGGGCGGCTTCGAAGGCCGTCTGCACTTCCGGCCAGGTCTTCAATTCCTGCTCCAATCGCTCCGCCTGCTGACGCAGCCGCGTCAAGGTTTCTGTTTCCTGAGCAATGCGCCGCTGCAGCGCTTCCCGATCCTGATGTCCTTTAGCCAGATGCTCCCGAGCGTGCAGCAGGCGATGTAACTGGACGCTGACATCGCCCAGCGCTTCCAACTCCTGCTGCACCTGCTGCAGGCGCGTCGGATCGAAGCCAATCTGTTGCAATTTCTCCTGCAGTTCCTGGATACGCTGCTGCAGGCTCCGCATTGCGTCTCCCTGATCCAGCTCGTGCCGATAACGCTGCTCCAACCGCTCCAGGCGTTGTTGCTCATTCTCCAGGCTTTCGCGCTGTCCCTGGAGCATCTCCAGTTCCTCCAGCCGTTCACGCAGCGACGTGGCTTCGGCCGCACGCTGCCGCAACGTTTCAAGTCGTGCTTCATCAAACGGTATTGCCTCCAGCTGCCGATGCAGCGCTTCCAGCCGTTGCCGATGCGACTGTCCAAAATTGCGAGCTTCAAGTCGTGCTTTCAGTGCGGCCGTCTGGCGTTCCAGTTCTTCCAGCTTTGCTTTACGTTGTCGCAGCTCTTCCAACTGGGCCTTCCGGGCGGCCAGTTGCTCCGGCACCTGCGATCGCTGCTCTACTTCGTGCTGCTGTTTCCGATACTGCTTACGGAGTTGCTCCAGCTGTTGCTGCTGCTCGACAAGCTGGCGACGCCCTTCGGACAGCAGACGCTCCAGCTCCTGCAGCTGCTCCTGATAGTGTCGTTCCACCTCTTGTCGGTGCTCTGGCTCCAGCGTACTGCCGCACACCGGACAAACATCCGCCTCAGCCTGTAAAAACGTGGTGTAGCGTTGCTGCAGCTCTTGTTGCTGTCGCTCCAGTTCCTGCAGGCGGACCTGCAACCCTTCGATTTCCTGTCGCTTCCTCGTACCGGCCTCTTTTAACTGTTCCAGCTCTTCCCGCAGCTGTCGATAGCGCGTCACTTCCTGTTCCAGGACCCTGCAGGAAGCCTCCAGCTCCGCCAGCTTTGCGGGCACCTCAGCCTCCTGCTCCAGCTGACGCCGCAGGGAGTCCAGCTGTCCTTCCAGCTGTTTCTGCTCGGACAGCAGCGCCTCGGACACCTTACGGATTTCTTCCTCAAGCGCCCTGCGCTGCTGTCGCCGCTCTTCCAGCTGATTTAGCTCCTTTTGGGCCTGCAGAGCCGTCCGTAACCGCTCTTCCAGCGTCGGACGCTCCCGCAGGCGTGCTGCCAGCTCCTGCAGCCGTCGCTGCACATGTTCGCGCTCCTTGCGGGTCAGCTCCAGCTTCTTCTCCAGCTCAGCCCGCAGCCGGTCGCGATCGGCCTTGATCTGGTCCAGCTGTTTCTGCACGCCCCAGTACTGATCGCGCCTGGTTTCCAGCAGGCGCCGTTCTTCCTGCAACGCCTGGTAGCGTTTATAGGCCTGTTCGATCTCCTCACGTCGTTCCAGTAGTTGCTCCAGATCCTGCAACTCGGCCTCCAACCCGGCCAGCCGTTCGCGTTCCTCCTGAAGGCGTGCCACCTGCAGCCGTTCCGCTTCACGTAGTTCTTCAAGACGCTGCTGGGCTTCCTCCAGACGTACCCGCCGCTCCTGCAATCTATCTCGTTGTTGGCGCCGCTGGTCGCATTCGGCCTCCAGGGCACGTTGCTGCGCCAGTAAGGCGCTGTGCTGTGTTTTCAGTGCAGGTTCCTCTTGCAGGGCTTCCTGGATCTGCGTGATTTGCCGTTCAAGTTGCTCGGCACGTGCTTTTGCTTCCCGCACCTCTTCACGCGCCAGCTCTGCCAGCCGCTCATAGCGGTCCAGGTTCAGGATCCGGGCCAGGATCTCTTTTCGTTCGCCTGGTTTTTTGCGGGTAAACTCGTTCGCCCGTCCCTGCAACAGGAAGGAAGCATTGATGAAGGTCTGATAGTCAATCCCCAGCAGTTGATTGAGGCGGCGCTGCGTTTCGCTCACTGAGCTACCTGTAAGTGGCCGATAGGCTCCGGTCTCAGGCTCATACACCTGAAGCTCCAGCTCCGATCTGCTGGTCTTTCCCGAACTGGAGCGCGTGTAGCGACGCAGTACGCGATAGCGCTGGCCTTCGAGATCGAAGGTAAACTCCACCTCCATCTGGTGAGCCCCCACACGCAGCAGATGCTCGTCGGGTTTGCGACTGTCACTTGTCTTGCGCGCTTCCCCCCAGAGTGCCCAGGTAATCGCATCCAGCAGTGCCGACTTGCCCTGACCGTTGTTGCCCGACAGACAGGCTACCTGAAACTGTTGAAAGTCGAGCACAGGCGCGGCTTCTCCATAGCTCATGAAGTTCTTCAGTCGCAGCGCTACCGGTACCATCGCTGTCCCCTCGGTCTGGTGTTTTGCTCAAATTACAATAAATAACTGCCTGTCGCGCTCCGGCACCTACCGTTTCATGCGGGTTGTCAGCGGATCTGTAGGTTCCTGATGGCCGACGGGATGGGCCTGCTCGTGATGTTCGGGTTCCAGGTGGGCCGTCACATAGACGCGTCGCTCAGGGAAAGAGGCTTGAATGGCTTCCTCTACCTGATGCGCCCGCGCATGCGCTTCGTCCAGGGTCTTTTCGCCGGGAAGCATCAGGTGATATTCCACCCAGAGCTGATCCCCTGTACGGCGATGCCGGAGCTGGTGGTAGTCGGAGATAATGCCCTGCCGGACGGCCTCATCAAGCACGCTTACCAGTTGTCGCGTATCCTCTTCGTCAACGCGTTCCATCAAGCCGGCCACGGCCTGCCTCAGGAGCTTGAAGGCCGTCCGCAGAATGTTAAGCGCGATGATGATCGCAACAAGCGGATCCAACCAGCGCAGGTCGGTCCAGGCCACCAGCGCCACACCAGCCACCACGCCCACGCTGGTCCACATGTCCGTGAGCACATGGCGTCCGTTTGCTTCCAGCACGAGGCTATGATGCCGCCGTCCCACCCGGATCAGGTAAAGCCCCAACAGCAGGTTGATCAGGCTAAAAAGCGCGGTCAGTAGTACCCCCAGTCCCAGCCGCCGCAATGCTGCCCCATGCAGCAGGTCCTGCACTGCCGTATACAGGATGCCAACGGCGGCCAGCAGAATCATTGCCCCTTCAAAGCCGGCCGAAAAGTAAGCAATCTTGCCGTGGCCATAGGGGTGATTCAGGTCGGGAGGCTGCAGCGCATACCAGAGGCTGAAGGCGACAAAGGCCGTCGCCAGCATGTGCACCAACGACTCAGCGGCATCCGAGAAAATGGCAGCACTTCCTGTAAGTAGATAGGCTGCAAACTTTCCGACAAGCATCAACGCCGATACCACCAGGCTGGCAACCATCGCCCGGTGACGCGGATCGCGTAAATCAGGCCATTGCATGTGCCTATTGCCCAACGCGTATGACGACGCGTCTACAGAACGCCCGTCCGGCCACTTCGTGCCCGCCTACAGCTCGCCCCTCAATCTGACAACATGGCGTTGCGCGCTGGGCTGCAGGCGGCATTGTTCACCTGCCCGTACATACCGTCCGCCCTCCAGCATTTTGGGATCTACGATCCAGCATTCCTGTAAGTCTGCCTGCGTGTAGGGATACCGTTTTGTCCGGCCATCCAGAGGCCCAATGACCTCAGGTCCACATGGTACAGGCTACCCCTAACTTCAGGGTTTCTTGTTCTACAGGGAACCCCGGAAGATTTCGGGCGAACGTATGGACGCCATGAACACGGCGTTGCAGGAAAAACTGGCCCATCTGCCTACCCGCCCGGGCGTCTACATTCATCGCGACGCTGCGGGCCAGGCGCTCTATGTCGGCAAGGCAAAAAATCTACGCCAGCGCGTCCGCTCCTATTTTCAGGAAGGACGTCCACGCGACGGTCGGCTCGAAGCCCTCGTGCGCAAGATTGCTGATGTCGAAGTCATCGTAACCGATACGGAGGCGGAAGCGCTTATTCTTGAAAACAACCTGATCAAGCAACTCAAGCCCCGCTACAACATCAACCTGCGGGACGATAAGACCTACCCGTATATCTGTATTGCCAATGAGCGCTTTCCCCGCGTTTTTCCGACACGGCGCATCCGCAAAGACGGCGCCAAGTACTTCGGCCCTTATACTGATGTAAGCCAGATGCATCGGCTGCTACGGCTGATCCGTTCGCTGTTCAAGCTCCGTACCTGCAACCTGAACCTCTCGCCCGAAGCAATCGCGGCCGGAAAGTACCAGCCTTGCCTGGAGTATCATATTCAGAAGTGCGCAGCTCCCTGTGTCGGACTCCAGTCTGAAGAAGACTACAACGCTACCATTCGTCAGATTGAGCAGTTGTTGAACGGAAAGACGCAGGCGCTCATTGCCCAGCTTCGGAAATCCATGAAAGCCCGGGCGGCCGCGCTGGACTTCGAGGGAGCTGCCGAACTACGCGACCAGATCCGGTTGCTTGAGCAGCACGCTGAGCGTCAGAAGATCGTCAGTCATGATTTCGCCGATCGCGATGTGTTTGCCTTGGCTGTCGATCGTACGGACGGCGTGGCCTGTGGTGTGGTGTTTCAGGTGCGAGAAGGCAAGGTAATCGGTCGGCGTCACCGATACCTGCGTCGCATCGAAGGACAATGCGAGGGTGCGCTTCTGCAGGCTTTTGTCGAGAACTACTACGCCGAAGCGGTCTTCTTTCCCGACGAAGTGCTCCTGTCGCACGAACTGGAAGAGCCAGGCGCGCTGGAAGCCCTGTTGCGCGAGCGGCGAGGCAGGAAGGTGCCGCTGCGCGTCCCCAGACGTGGGGATAAAGCCGGTCTGGTACAGTTGGCCGAAGCTAATGCTCGACTGTTGCTCGAAGAATGGCGACTGGCGCAAAAAAAACGTGGAGAGGCACGCATTCCGGAAGCCGTTCGTGCCCTCCAGGAGGCATTGCATCTTCCCCACCTGCCTCGCCGCATCGAATGCTTTGACATCTCGCATCTGGGGGGCACCGGGACGGTGGCCTCCTGTGTGGTCTTCGAAGATGGACGCCCCAGTAAGCGCCACTATCGCACGTTCAAGATTCGTAGCGTTACCCCGGGCAAACCGGACGATTATCAGGCCATGCGCGAGGCCGTTACCCGGCGCTATCGACGCCTGCTGGACGAAGGCGGTCCATGGCCCGACCTGGTCGTAATCGACGGCGGCAAAGGTCAGCTTGCCAGCGCCCTGGACGCACTCGACACCCTGTCGTTACGCGGCCGCTTTCCCGTCATCGGCCTTGCCAAGCGACTCGAAGAGATCTATCGTCCGGGCGATCCAGACCCCTACCAGCTTCCCAAAACCAGCCCCGCCCTGCAGCTACTGCAGCGCGTCCGCAACGAAGCACACCGCTTCGCCGTGACCATGCAACGCCGTCAGCGTCGCCGTGTACTACACTCGGCCCTGCTCAACATCCCGGGCATTGGTCCCCGCTCGGTCGAAAAGTTGCTCAAGCACTTCGGTTCGGTAAAGCGCGTGCGTGAGGCCGACCTGGAGGCGCTGGCTGCCATTGTCGGACAGGCTCGTGCCAGACGCCTCCGCCAGTACTTCGAACAGTTGGACCCTTCAAGCTGACCACTGGCAATTTCCCCCACGTCGTGCTATGTTTGCGGCAAGATTCGCTATACATCAGCCTGCTATTGCTATGTTGAACTATATCTGGGCCGGTTTGATCATTTTCAGCCTGGTGTTTGCAGTTGCCTCGGACGTACGTGACCTGGTGCGTGACACCTATCGCAATGGGGATCCCCTGCCGGTCACGCTTGTCTTTCCCGAAGGCTATCGCCCGGAGGTACGTCGCCAGCCCGTCGTGGTACAGATCGATTCGGCCACGTTTCGGGCCTTCTACCGTACGGAGACAACCCCGGCCCCAGCCTATACGGGCGAGCTGGTGCAGTTTCGCTCCGGCCGTGAGTTGCGCTTTGCCAGCGAGGTGGACCTGCCTGAGCCCCTGGCTACAATTCGCCAGGTGACTTCGCCCCGCGCCAATGAGCTACGCGGCACGCTCCATACGTTGACGTTTCGCTCCGACTCGCTGGCTACCGCGGCCCTCGTGTTCGCCCCGGTGCGCTTTGTGCGCCTGCAGGCTATCACCGACGCTGCCTTTGAGTTTGCCCGAACGGCCGTCACGCTGGCGCTGGGACTCATTGGCTTGCTGGCGCTCTGGCTTGGCTTACTGCGCATTGCCGAAACGGCCGGGCTTGTACAGCACCTGGCCCGCTGGACCCAACCACTCCTGCGGCCACTTTTTCCCGACGTGCCCCGTGATCATCCAGCCTTTGCCCTTATCACACTCAACCTGACGGCTAATATGCTCGGCTTAGGCAATGCGGCCACGCCTCTGGGTATCAAAGCCATGGAAGCGCTCCAGAAGCTCAATCCGCGCCCCGACACGGCCACCAATGCGATGGTCATGCTGCTGGCAATGAACACCGCCAGCGTACAACTCGTGCCTCCTGTACTGCTTATGGCCATCATGGGCGCGGCGATCAACGAGCTGATCCTGCCCATTATCCTGGTCACGCTGACCTCACTCGTCGTGGCCATCATTGCCGCCAAATTGTTAGCACGATTGCCCGCCTACCGTCATCCTGAGCCTCAACAGGCTACGACCGACCATCATCCCCAACCCAAAACAGATGCCTGAACGCCATGGACGCTTTCCGCACCCTGATCGAGACGCTGTCGCTATTGATCCTACCACTGTTGATCGTGGGCTTTCCCCTTTATGGCCTGTTGCGCCGCGTGCCCGTCTATGAGGCTTTTGTCGAAGGTGCCCGGGAAGGGTTCGACGTCGCTGTTCGTATTATTCCCTATCTGGTGGCGATCCTGTTTGCCATCGGCATGTTTCGCGCCTCAGGGGCCATGGATTTTCTGATCGAGCTGCTGCGTCCTGTGCTACACCCCCTGCGCATCCCACCTGAAGTGTTGCCCATGGCGATCCTGCGTCCCCTGACCGGCTCCGGATCGGCAGCTGTTGTGCTCGACCTGATTCGTCAGTATGGTGAGGACTCCCTCTTTGTCAAAATCGCCGCCGTGATGTTCGGCTCCACTGAAACGACTTTCTATGTGCTGGTGGTATACTTCGGAGCGGTCAACATCTCCAAGACACGCCATGCTGTACCGGCCGGGCTGATCGCCGACGTCGCCGCCATGCTCATGGCGATCTATCTGGTGCAATGGTTGTTTGCCGGATAGAAGCGCGGGGAATCCGCTGAAGTTCGACTGTTTTCGAACACCTACCTACCCCCTGCAAAATACACAGCTGTGGGGGCACCACTTTGACCGAACGCATGCAAATGCCCAAGAGCGAGCCGCAGCAGTCCGTTCATGAATCCGTCGTCATCAGAACAGGCTGCTGCCTCAGATCAATGGCCCTTTTGTTTGCAGATAGCGACAGCAAGCTGACAGTTTTTTTCATCCCTGCTGATTCCCCCTCTATGGTGTAGCACCAACGTTGTACGATGGTCAACTCGCTTTGAAAATCAAAGCACAAGGTTATAAATTTTCTTCTAAAAATATCGAGGTGTTATGTCAAAGAAGCTTCCTTCTATACTCCTGGGGGGCGCGGTGATCGCCGTTACGAATACACTTCTTGGCATGTTCGTGCTGCACTTTGCCCTGAAGCAGTCTCCCCTGGCAGTGTTGATCAGTTATCTGGGCTGTCTGGTAAGTATCGGCGCCGGATTGCTGGCCGTCTGGCATTATACCAGTACGTATCAGGAAACGGTATCCGGTCGTCAGGGCGCCATCCTGGGATTCTGGGCTGGTGCTGCCGCAATGCTTATCGGAAGTATTCTGTCGGGCCTGCTGAAGTGGACTGGTCTGATGCCAGACGTTCCCGCACAGATGCACTACAATGTGCCATCTTTTGCCCTGCACTGGTCCTTTCAGATACTGGTGTATCTGTTTACCGTTGTTATCTATGCCCTTCTCGGGCTGATAGGCGGCGTTATTGGCGCGGCCCTTTTCAAGAAAGGGTCGGCGTACCAGCACGCCTCAACTGAGTCGGACTTTATTTGAGCCCGGGCGAGGTCTCAGGACCGAAGGGCTCAGGGCGGCCTCAGCAGTCAGCCCACACGGATGTCTTTGCGGTGTCGCAGGCCTCAAAGCCAGCACAGTGGTCAACAACCTGTACGTACCGAAGTATCGTCCAAAAATCGCCGCAGCGTCATGGATTCGAACCGGCCTGCCCCTTGCAGCCTTTCCTCAACTACCACTGTTCTTCGTTTCTGTCGCGTACTGCCTTGCAAGCGCTACCCGATCTGCCTGCCATATACCAGCGGCGTGCCTGAATAAGGTGCGTTCAGGCCGAAGCGGGGATGATAGCCCGGCCATTCCAGATGGTCTGCTCACGCCTGGGGCCGGTAGAGACCAGGCTGATATCGACCCCTGTGAAGCGTGCAATAAATTCCAGGTATTGCCGGGCCGCACCGGGTAGATCTTCCAGGCGATTGACGCCGGTAATATCGTCCTGCCATCCAGAAAGCACCTCGTAGAGGGGTTGGACCTTTTCCAGCGTGTGCGCTTCGCTGGGAAAGCGCTGGCTGATTTTACCGTCGTATTGATACTGAGTACATACGGGCAGCTCATCGAATCCAGTCAGCACATCCAGTTTTGTGATGGCCAGCTCTGTAAAGCCATTGATCATCGCCGAGTAACGCAACGCCACCAGGTCGAGCCAGCCACAGCGGCGAGGGCGCCCGGTTGTCGCTCCGTATTCGTGTCCCATGACGCGCAGGCGTTCACCAATCTCATTGTCCTGCTCGGTAGGAAACGGCCCGTTACCCACCCGAGTGCAGTAGGCCTTGACGATTCCGATGATGCGTGTGATAGCCGTCGGAGGAATACCCAGACCCGTACAACACCCCCCTACAGTGGGGTGGCTGGAAGTCACGTACGGATACGTGCCAAAGTCTACATCCAGCAACGATCCCTGCGCACCTTCGGCCAGGATATGCTTACCCTCACGCAGCGCTCGGTTCAGGTATTCGGCTGTGTCCGTCACATAAGGATCGATCAATTTGTCGAACTCGACATATTCTTCGATAATCGCATCCACATCCAGCGCTTCTGCCTTGTAAACCTCGCGTAAAATGGCATTTTTCTCTTCGATCGCCTGTTTGAGTTTCTTGCGCAGCACATCTCGATCGAGCAGATCCACTACGCGAATACCCGTACGGGCAAACTTGTCCATATAAGCCGGTCCGATGCCGCGTCGGGTCGTGCCGATGGCATCGGCATCCCGAAAACGCTCACGCGCTTCCTCCAGCTTACGATGATAGGGCATAATCAGGTGGGCATTGTGCGAGATGAGCAATCGCCCCTCCACTTCATATCCCAGCGAGCGGATCATACGGATCTCCTCAAGCAGGGCCACCGGATCGAGCACAACGCCATTGCCGATCACACAGGTAACGCCTTCATGAAAGATGCCACTGGGCACCAGATGCAGTACAAAGGTTTTATCTCCCCAGCAGATGGTATGTCCGGCATTGGCTCCTCCTTGATAGCGCGCGACAATGTCGACCTCCTGACTGAGCAGATCGACCATCTTCCCTTTACCTTCATCCCCCCATTGGCTTCCGATGACAACCGTTACCGGCATCGCTGAACACCTCTGGTTTTGTGTACAAACATGGTAAAGGCGGCGGTTGCGATCCGCCGCCTTCGTTCCCTAAGGGTGGCTCGTCCCGACCTCAGTCTGACGATTGCTCTACAGGCACCGGTGGATCACTTTCGAAGCTTTTGACGGCTTCCTCCACCGAATCGTAGTGCTTAAACACGGTAATCAGTTTGGTGATCACCAGCAGCGACTGAATGCGGTCAGCTACGTTGGCCAGCCGCAGATCTCCTCCCGCATTACGCAGCGAGGTCAACGCACTGATGAGCATCCCCAGCCCACTGGAGTTCATGAACTTCACTTTCGATAGATCCACGACCACATTTTTCTTCCCTTCTCGAATCAGTTCATGAATCTTTTCGTGCAGCTTGGCGCCATCAGGCCCTCCCATCACATTGCCTTTGAGCACAAGCACGACAGCATTGTAGCGTTCTTCGATGGAGAAATTCATTGTACCTACTGGGTTAGTTAGCGCGCCGTTGTCAGACGATGTGTCGCCTTCCTTTCTCGCAACTCAATCACCACAGGCGAAGCTACAAATATAGACGAATATGTACCAATAATAATACCTACCATCAAAGCGAACGAAAATCCTCGCAATACTTCCCCTCCAAATATAAAGAGGATACCCACCACCAGCAAGGTGGTACCCGAAGTGATTATGGTCCGGCTCAGCGTCGTATTGATCGAGAGGTTCACAACCTCATCAAACGGCTTGGTTTTAAAGAGGTTCATGTATTCGCGGATGCGGTCAAAGACGACCACCGTGTCGTTGAGCGAGTATCCTACGATGGTCAGGAAGGCTGCGATGATCGTCTGGTCGATCTCCAGGGAAAACGGCAACCAGCCATGGAGAAACGAGAACAGCCCGAGCGTGATCAGCACGTCGTGAAACAGGGCAGCCACAGCCCCTAAACTGAAGCGCCATTCAAAACGAATCAGGATGTAAACAAAAATGACAAGCAGAGCTCCCAGGATCGCATAAATAGCACCGCGTTTCAGATCTTCCGCAAAACGGGGGCCGACGATGTTCGTCTGCACCAACTCGGGCTGGGTTTCCGGAAAGCGTTCCCGGATGGTTTCCAGGATCTGCCGTTGCATTTCATCAATGTCGCCTTCGGCCGCCACCCGGATCAGGATATCCTCAGCGCCATAGGTCTTCACCTCAGGCTCCGATCCAAGCACAGGCGTCAGTGCTTCACGGATAGCGGTGGCACCAGGAGCGGTAGCCCCACGTACGATAAACTCCATTCCGCCTTTAAAGTCGATCCCCAGCTCCAGCCCACGTGTTACCAGGGACACCAGACTGAGCAACATGAGCAGGCCGGAGAAAACGTAGGCCTTTTTTCGATGCTGAACAAATGGAATATTGACATTCTCAAAGAGCCGCATGATTGCTTTCCGTCGGTTTGTCTGCTGTTTCAACCTACACTGACCATCACTTTGCGCTCCAACACCAGATAATCGAAGATGATGCGTGTAATCACGATGGCGCTAAAGAGCGACGCGGCAATTCCTGCCATGAGCGTTACGGCAAAGCCCTGAATAGGGCCCACCCCAAACGAATACAGAATGGCACCGGTGAAGAACGTCGTGATGTTTGCGTCAAAGATTGCGCTGAACGCTTTGGAATAGCCCAGGTCAATGGCTGCCCGCAACGTTTTGCCCGTGGCTTGCTCTTCACGAATGCGCTCAAAGATAAGCACGTTCGCATCGACAGCCATGCCGATCGTCAGCATGATACCGGCGATGCCGGGCAGCGTCAGCGTTGCCTTGAAGGCAGCCAGAATGCCCAGAATAAAGATGATGTTGAGCACCAGGGCCAGGTCGGCGATCATGCCGCCCGTACGGTAGTAGAAGATCATAAACAGCGCCACGATTAGCAGACCAGCAAGCACCGAGCGCAAACCGGCCCGGATGGACGCTTCACCTAAGCTGGGCCCTACGGTACGTTCCTCGATGATCTCCATCGGGGCCGGCAGCGCACCGGACTTCAGTACGGTCACGATATCCTGTGCCTCCTCCCGTGAATCCAGCCCGGTGATCGACGACCGGCCACTCGGAATGCGCTCGTTGACAACCGGATAGGAATACACCACATTGTCCAGCACAATGGCGATGTGCTTCCCTACGTTGGCCCCGGTCAGACGCGCCCAGATGCGTGCGCCCTCTGAGTTCATGGTCATCGATACCTGAGGCCGGTTCAGCTCGTCAAACTCGACCCGGGCATCCGTAATCACCTCGCCGGTCAACTCCACCTCCTTGCGCACGCCCAGCAGATAGTAGAGCGGTCGCCCCTGCTCGTCGGTACCCACCGGATTGGCTGTGTAGAGCAACTCGACCCCGGAAGGAAACAGTACCTGCACCTCAGGATTGCTCAGCAAACGATTCACTGTGGCCGTATCCGGACCGGCGACAAGGCCAAACACCACCCCCTGTCCTACCGGTTGCATCACGGCCAGTAACGGATTACGCGGACGTTCCGGCGCCGGTTGCTCCCCCAACAGCGCAGCCAGCGACGTATCCGCCGTTGCCGTATCGGCTGCGGCTGTCGTATCGGACTCATAGTAGGCAATGATGTCCTGCAGGGTCGCCTGCAACAACTGCGGATCAGCCATCAGGCGAAACTCCAGGCGAGCGGTTCCACGCAGCAGACGGCGCACGCGTTCGGGATCATCAACGCCCGGCAGCTCAACCACAATGCGCCGATGCCCCTGCTTCTGGATCGATGGCTCGGTCACGCCGTATCGGTCGACACGGTCGCGAATGATCTCAATGGCCCGGTTGACGGCCTCTTCGACCTGTTGGCGCAGATAGGCGGCAATCTCTTCGTTTGACGAGCGGCGCGTAATCCCGGCCTCCGGGTTTCGAAAATAGCGCGATAACCGCGCGTTCGGATCGCGCTGCTCGAACGCTTCCACAAAGGCATCAATCAGTGAAACGTTGCCAGAGCGCGCGCGTTCGCGGGCCACTGCCAGCACCTCTTCAAACGTCTCATCCACCTCGGAGGCCAGTTCCCGAATCAACGCATCGACCCGCACCTCAAGTGTCACGTGCATTCCACCCTGCAGGTCGAGCCCCAACTTAAGCGCCTTTTCGCGCAAGTTCTGGATCGTTCCATAATTGGCTTCCATAAATGCGGCCCGCTCCTCCTCCGACATGCGGTTCAGCTTGCGCTGCAGCAGCGCATACCGAACCGTCGGATACAGGTAATATCCACAGAGCAGGAGCAAAGCCAGGGTAATGCCTATCTTGAAACCGTTGCGTTTCATCTTGCCTGTATGTACTGTTGGTGGTGATCCTGAAAGACGTCCGCAACAGACGCGGAGTAGAAACCCACATCAGATCACCCCGAGCGGGATGATCCGTCCGGCCACTATGGCCCCATGGGAAGAACGGCACCGAACAGAAAGGTCCCCGGCTCCATCGCCGGTATATCGATTACCGGCGGCAGAGCCAGCGTCGACAGGCGCTCCCACAGCGCGGGCACGCACACCACGACGGCCGTGCCCATCCGCAACAGGCTCAGCCATAAGGCCCCACTTCCTGTCTGCCACCAGTACGGCCTTAGCAGCGGATCTGCTACCAGACGCGGGACAAACCCCAGAAGCCGCATCAGGACGACTTCGTCGGACGCATCAGGGGGCAAACCCAGCGCTGCGCGCACCGAGGCCCCGCCATCCTGCCGGCTGCAGACCTGAAGAAAAGCGCGTACAAAAGCTTCCGGTGAGGCCGGCCGGACCGCCAGCGCCTGCTGCACCCCATCCTCCAGCAAAGCCTCGGCCGCTGTGCCCTGAAGTTGCACGCGTAACCAGGCGGCATACGAAGCTCCCGAAGCCGGCCAGAGTGGACGTATCCCACCGGTCAGCAATGCCACCGCAAGCCCCAGGCTTACGCCACGCGCTATTCCGATATGCCGCAATTGCCGCATCATTACATGCTTTGACCGCCGCCTAATTTACGGCCTGCTACGGCCCGGGTCAACGACTGCCCTTGAGCGTTCCGCAAAAATGAGGTGACATATACCTGTCACCCCCTGCTCCTTATCCTGAGCTCACACCATCATCCCAGGTGCGATGTCGGGGCGTCCGTATCATATCGCTGAGCTACTGCCCGCCGTGCTGGCGCGCCTGCACGCCATGCATCGCCAGGGGGCCCGGTCGACTTCCTGCATGACCAATGCGGAGCGCTCTGCTTGGGCCACTCAGCGAATCGCAAAGGTAATTTCCACCCGTGCCCGCACTTCAATTTCACCGGCTGCATAGGCTTCAGGCTCCGAAGCCGCTTCCGCTGTGCGCAGCGCCGCCACACTCGCCTGCCAGACCGGCCGTGGAAAATCCAGCGCCTGCTCCGTGATCCGGATCGGATCGCCCACTTCACGGTTCAGCACCGCAAGCATCTGCCGGGCTTTTTCGCGGGCATTCCGGACGGCTGCCTGTAGGGCAGCCAGTCGCACTGCCTCGCGGTCTGACACCTCATACTGAATCCCCTGTAACCGGTTGGCACCCTGTTGTACCACCAGCGCGACCACCTGCGGCAATCGGTCCAGGTTGGTCAGTTCTACCCGAAGCGCACGCCGCACCTCATAACCTTTCTCCTCCCACTGCCGCCGATCCGGATTGTATTCCCGTACTGGATGCAAGGTAAGCGTCTCCAGATGTAAGTGGCGTTCTTCAATACCCAGCATCCGCACGGCATTCAGTGCCCGACGCGCAGCCTCGGCATTGCGCTGTCGGGCCCGCTCCGGATCCTGATCGCGCGTAACCACGGCAAAACGTAAAACAGCTCGGTCTGGCTGTACCCGCACAATCCCCTCACCGTTTACCGTGATCGTAGGTACGGCCGGTGTCTCCGTGCCCACCTGAACAATCTGCGCCCAGGCCGCGGACCATCCCGCCCAGACCAGGCTCAGAGCGATCCCGAATAAGTAACGCATTGCGCTTTCTCCTGCTGGTTTGTTTATGCCCCGCCCCTAAAGAACGTACGACAGGGAACCATTCGCATCGGGTTACACCAGAACATCCTTTCGGCGTGTCGCTTTTACTCCATTGATCCTTTCAGATACGAACGACTTTTCCTCCGTCGGCCGCGCCTTCTCTACACGCGCTTCGATGCAACACGCCCTTATTCTTCTGCATCAACCATCATCAACCGGAGTTCATCATGCGCCGCCTGCTTTCCTTGATGCTGCTGGTAGTGACCTTCCTGCTGTTGAACGGGTGTGAACTGCTGTCTCCTGTTTTCTGAACTCAGGGCGTCAGTCGCCCGAGCAACCGGGGGAAGGGAATGACTTCCCGCACGTGGTGTACCCCGCAGATCCAGGCCAGCGTTCGTTCGAGTCCGAGCCCGAATCCGCTGTGCGGTACCGAGCCGTAGCGACGCAGATCCAGGTACCACTCGAATGCCTCGCGCGGCAAGTTGTGGGCTTCGATCTGGGCTTCAAGGAAAGCCAGATCGTCGGCTCGCTGCCCCCCACCGATGATCTCGCCATAGCCTTCTGGAGCGAGCACATCCATGCCCAGGGCCAACCGCTCGTCTTCCGGATCGCGCTTCATGTAGAAAGCCTTGATAGCCGCCGGGAAGCGATGGACGATGATCGGCCGATCAAAGTGCCAGGTCAGCACCGTCTCATCACTATTGCCAAAATCATTGCCCCACTGGAAATTTCGCGCCGTCTCTTTCCAGCGGGGCAGGTTCTCCAGCGCTTTCTCGATTTCTTCCAGCCGCTGGTTGATCTCGATCTCGCGGGCATCAATGCGCCGCTTTTCCGCTTTTTTCGCCTGGCCGTAGCGACGTCGGTTGGCAGCCCGCTCAGCTTCCAGTTGCCGCTGTTCTTCTTTCAGCGCTTCAATGCGGGCATCAATCATTCGAGCGGTCTCGTCACTGCGGAGAAGCTCCACCGCCTCCGAATAGGTCAGTCGCGGAAAAGGCGGTTGCACCCGCTCCAACGCTGCAATGTCACGCCCCAGCACCTCCAGCTCGGTGCGACAACGACGCAACACCTCCTGCACGATATGCACCACCAGCTCTTCGGCCAGGGCCATGTTCATCTCCAGATCATAGAAAGCCATTTCCGGCTCTACCATCCAGAACTCGGTCAGGTGGCGGCGCGTCTTGGACTTTTCGGCGCGAAACGTGGGGCCGAATGTATACACCTTGCCAAAGGCCAGCGCCATTGCCTCGGCGTAGAGCTGACCACTCTGGCTCAAATAGGCTCTGTCGCCAAAATAATCAATCTCAAATAAGGTGGTGGTCCCTTCCACGGCATTGCCCGTCAGAATGGGAGCGTCAAGCTGTAGAAAGCCCCGTGCCTGAAAAAACGCATGAATGGCCTGGACCACCCGGTTGCGAATGCGCATGATGGCCCACGGCCTGCGACTGCGTAGCCACAGGTGTCGGTGATCCATCAGAAATTCGATCCCATGCGGCTTCGGTGTGATCGGATAGTTTTCCGAGGGGCTGATGAGCCGCACGCGCGTGACCTGTACTTCGTGCCCTCCGATCTGTCGTTCGTCGCGCACGACGGTACCTGCCACCTCCAACGCACTCTCCTGCGTAGCGACCTCGGCTATCTCCCAGGAGGCCGCATCTACCTGGTCCCGGGCCACTACACACTGGACCAGCCCGGTCCCATCACGCAGAATCAAAAAGTGCAGCCCTTTGGAGCTGCGTTTATTGTAGAGCCATCCGCGGAGCGTAACGGTCCGACCCACGTAGCGCGGCAGTTCTTCGACGTATTGGAATGGCAGTTCCATCGTCTCCGTACGATCACTGGTGATTATTTTGCGCAATGCCGCGCTTATACGCCTCAGCGGTATAAAAGTCGTCCTCCACGGAGGCTTACTATATCCTGCGCCAAAAACGCATAAGTTTAATACCTATAGGATGATGGCACTGAAAGATTAGGTCATAGCTTAGGTCATAAGCTTTTTTTAGAGTCGGTTGACGTGACGTAAGATCTGGCGATTCCACGCCGCATCGTCAACCTGGCGCTGGAGGTAGCAAGGCGATTGTACGTCTGCAGTTACAGGTGCGACGATCTGCAGAACATCGACTACCTTCTTCGGATACGATGGGACATTGCTAACGGGTTATCTGGTGTCCTGCAGCGTAATTTCCAGCGCCTGTCGACTGATCGCCTCTCTGCCTCGCAGCTTTTGTAGCGGATCGCTCACGCGAACCATAAGCAACGGTCATGCGGAATATGCTTGGTCGTGCCATGACACTTCGGGCACTTTTCCTGTGGATTGGTCTGCTGGCACCTTCTTCTTTCCTCTGGGCCCAGACGAGTCAACTGTTTCGAAAGGCTGCCGGGCAACTGCAAGAAGACATCGACACCACTTCATTTGCGGTCTATGCCGGCCCCGGCCACACAGCGATTCTGGCCCTGCTGCAGGAACGCACGCTCAATGCGTCGGGCGATACGCGCCTGGGCGTGCTTTATCTGGCCCGTCATGACGCCCAGGGCAATGTGCTGTGGCCCACCGACAATCTGCCGCCGAACTGGTATCGCGTCGTCCTGCGCCGCCAGCCCGACAGTAGCTACGCTGTTCTGCTGGAAGATGCAGAAGGACGGCAGGCAAGCTTTCCGGCTCAGGTAAACGCAACGATTCCACCCAGTCTGGATGATGCGGCCCTACAGGTCGGTCTGGCTCCCTACGGGGATGGGATTGACTTCTGGACCCGTCTCAGTGATTACCAGGTGGTGCAGTTTGCTATCCCCTGGGCACAGGCTCCTCAGTCGGCCCCCGAGGCAGATGCCGTTGAGACGGCTACCCGCCAGGCTGTGCTACAGGCCCTCCAGGAACTTCGCCAGCTGGGCGGGCAACCCGACAGTAGCCGCGTGGTGATCGCTTCAACCGACAATGTGGTGCTGGCCGGTGCCCTCGAGCAGGGCGTAACCTCACTTTCCGAAGCGGAGCTGCAGCAAGGCGTTTCTTTCGCCGTGTTTATTGCGGCGCGCAAGCATCCGCAACGGCTTCATGGAGAAGCTGTACGCTTTGTCTTACAGGAGGTTGACAGCCTGCGCTATGTACTGCACCGCCTGGATGTCGTTGGCAAGACCATAGCCAGCGACACGTTGGAGGCACGTACGCAGGAACGACCTCTGGCGCAGGCACTTCATTTTGCACTGGAGGTGGGTCGTCCCCCGGAGGTCTGTCTGGCACTTCCCGGGGAGCGGCAGGTGTGTTTTCTGTGGCCGCTGACGGCGGTAATTCCGACGGATGTGGCGGCTGTACCCGGCGACGGGTCGGTTATTCTGACCTGGTCGGCGGCTAAGGGTGCCATCTCCTACAATGTGTACCTGGCGGCCGAGCCCGGGGTTACGAAAGATAACTGGCAACAAAAGGCCGCAGGCCAGAAGCTGGAGCGCGTCGAATCGCCGCTGGTGATCACAGGCCTGGAGAATGATCGGACGTATTACTTCGTGGTAACGGCTGTGGGCGTTCGAGGCGAGTCGCGCGAGTCAGCGGAGGTTTCGGCTATGCCGGAGGCTTCGCCGTATGCAGCGCCAGGGCCTCGCAGTCGATTGGGCAACGAGCCTGATTCGGTTCGTCTGGGTCCGCCTATTCAGGGCCAGACACTTATCGCGCATGATGGTGCCGCAGCGATTGTTATTGCCCCGCAGGAGCTGACGATGGAGCCGGGTGAGACACGTACGCTGGGTGTATGGGTAGAGGATTTTGAGGGCAATCGTTTTGCAGGAAGTGAGGATTACCTGGAGGTGGTAGTTGGAGGACAGGGATGGACGGCACAGTGGATTGAACCAGGCAACCTGGAAGTACAGGCACCAGCAGAGGGTGCTATTGTTGACAGTGCTGCAGTTATTGAGGTGCGTTCACAGCTTTTACCTGATAGCTCCTACTATGCCGGACAGGTTGAAATTCGCCTGGTGAAAGTAAAACCCAATGTGGTCGTTGTTCCGGAGGAAAAAGTTGTCTGGCCTGTAACATACCCGCTCGATGAGGCGGCTATAGCACTTCGGAGAGGATTGTTTACCGAAGCAGAGTGGGCCATGGCCAGAAGAATTGTTTATAATCCTCCTGGTATTCTCATCGGTGTTATTGTTCAAGAAGATTCTACGCATACTTATCAAATCGGAGAAGCTATTGTCAGTAAAGGAGAGGGGTTCAGCTTGGGAGGTATTATTGAGGCCGTTGTAGCCCGGAATAATGGATATGTCCTATTAAGTGTGCGTCTCAGACCTCTGGAAGAGTTGTATGAATTTTATGTGTTTCCGGATGATCAAAAGATTGAGCAACAAGGTATATCCCTTGTCAACCCTAACAACATCAGATTGATATGGCCAGAAGAAGGTGATGGATTGTATAAGCAATTTAAGCGAAAGTGCAACAAACCTAAGGTTACACTTTACAAGAAAAAATCATCTACACGTAGAGAAAGAGGATTAAAATTAAGTATAACATGCGAGTGGACAAAAGGGAATAGTGGTATTGAAGCAGGTATTACATTAGCAGCTTATGTTTTCATTCAATACAATAATTGGAAATGGTGGCATAAATATTATTTGTATGGTCATTTTGCAACTTTCAACTTTGATAAAGCTGCCAATCTACTAAGAAAAATTGAAGTAGGGCTGGGTGGAAAGCTGGAAGGTAGTATTAGTACTTTCATATCAGGTAGCGTATCAGACTTAAAAGAAAAAGGTCCTATCGTTATTATCCCGATAGGACCGAATGTTAGCATTGCCGGTTATTGGATGGGCGTGGGTATGCGAGCTACTCTTGGAGAGACTAATCTGGATGAAGGAATTGTAGAAATTGCAAGAGGAGAAGATGCATATAAACAGAAAATTTTTGATGTCACTCTAGGTGTAAAAGGAGAGGCTTCATTAAATATCGGCCTTCTGCTATCAAATGTCTTAAACCTGTTTCGCGGAAGAGGTCTGGTTAATCCACTTTCTCTCAGAGCAGAACCATATATAAAAGCAAGTTATCTTAACCTTGTACAGACGGAAGTAAAAACAGGTATTACTACCGATGCTGAAGGATTTGAATATTATGAGCTCACGCTCACCATCTTTCCTTTTACTATAGGTCCTGTGTTTGGCGTTGTAGATGCCAATAATTATGGCGTATTCTCTCAAGTAGAGAAAGAATATCTGGTTGCAAGTATGCACATAGGTCCTTTTCTAGAAATAAAACCGACAGGTGTTACCTATACAGGGGCTATTGTACGCGCGCTCAGAGGAGTTTCTCCTACCAAGAGTTATATTGGCATCAGTGCGGGATTGAAACCAAGAATTTACGCAAAGGCTGAAGGTGCTATTGTAGAGAAAATATTAGGTAAAAAAGAGTATATTAGAGAATTTCCTGTTGGCAAGTTTTTCGATTATCAAATAGGAACCGTTGGCCTTAAGGGAGAGCCCGAAGTCAACACTGATAATCAATATGTTAAAGGCACACTCTCCGGAGCAACAAACTGGGCCAGTACCATTTATCTCTATCGTTATACCGGCCAGTGGCATCCACGTAAAACATCTGCAGATACGCTTTCTCAGATGTTTTTCCAAAATAACGCTGACTTTATAGAACTGGGACGCGCTCCAAGAGACGGATCGAGCTTTCAGATCTTTTATGACAAATCTAAAGTTGATTGCTCTACACCAACGAGTGGAATAGTTTATCTTATCAGTTCCACAGTCATTCCTGTACTTAATTTGTTTACCATTCCCCTGGGCTACTCTTACCTGGGTCAGGTTGACCTCTGTAACCCGGAGTTCCGTCTCGAACCTCCCCACCTTGAGTTCACGGGCCAAAAAGGCGACCGGCTTCAGAAAATCACCCGCGCTATTGCCAAAGACGCCGGCACGGTTACCGTCTCAGTCTCTGATGTACAGGGCCCCTTCACCGTCACGCCTACACAGGCCACTATCACTCCGCCAGATTCGGCCGTCACGCTCACTGTCCAGACCGAATGCACCGAGGATCGCCTGGACCAGCGTCTGACCGGCAGCGCCAAGGTTACCTTTGCTACCAACGAGAAACAAGTCCCCCGCACCCTCTCACTGTCGCTCTCCTGTAAAGGCGACGACGACAATCCCGAAGAAAATCCACCCATCACAGGTGACCTTCCGCCAGCCCGCGGTGGTAGCTGGGGCGATCCCCACATTACCACCTTCGATCGGCACGGCTACGACTTCCATGGCATTGGCGACTACCTGGCTGCTCGCTCGACGCTGCCCGGCGACCTGTTCGAAATCCAGGTGCGCCATAAACCCTGGGCCAACAGCAACCGCGTCTCGGTAAACGCCGCACTGGCCGCCAATGTCGATGGCCACCGCGTCGAGGTTTACCCGGACTCTACCTCCAATTTCCTGGCCATCTGGATCAACGGCCAGCACATCACGGGTACACACTGGACACAACCGCTCAGTGGTGGAGGAAGCGTCGTAGCACAGGGCACCCAGGTGATCATCTCCTGGAAGGACGGCTCGGCGCTGACCGTACGCCGTCGCGGCAGCATCCTCGACTACCGTGTGCTGGTCAACGGCTTTCGCCGCGGATACCTGATCGGCCTGCTGGGCGATGCCGACGGCAACCCCAACAACGACCTGCGCCTGCGCGATGGCACCGTGCTGGAAAACCCGCTCGAACGCGACCTGTACCTGACAGCCTTCCGTGAAGACTGGCGCATTCCCTTCGGCTCCGAAGAAAGCCTCTTCAGCCAGGGACCGGACCTTTATGATCCGCTCTTCCCTGATCCCAACAACCTGTTTACCGTGGAAGACCTGCCTGAGGATTTGCGCGCCTGGGCTGAGCTGATCTGCCGCGCCCAGGGCATCGTGACCGAAACGTTCCTGCGCGCCTGCATCCTGGACGTGGCCGTCACCGGCGATCCGAACTTTGCCCTGAGCTCACTGGATCTGGATCCGAACGTGCCGGGCGTGCACCTGCAACCCAAGACGCTGTTTGTGCCGCTGGGCGAGCCGGACCGCACACGCCAGCTGGGCGCGCTGGTCACCGGCGTCGAGGACAAGACGCTCTTCTGGGAGGCTTCCGAAGGGGTGACGATCAATCCGATCACGAACAATCTGGTGGAGGTCTCGGTGCCGGACGCCGAAGGCGTCTACGAGGTGCGGGCGCGTCTGGCCGCCGACTCGTCGATCCAGGACGTGGCCTACCTGCTGGTCAAGCCGCCGACCTACGTGATCTGGACCGGTGAAGGGGATGGGCGGCGGATGTCGGACTGTGCTAACTGGCTGAACAACCAGTGCCCTGGCCCGAACAACGACGTCTACATTCTGGTGGCACAGCCGGTGACGATCGATCTGGACGGGCGCACGGTCTATTCGCTGGTGGCGCAGGGGCCGATTACGTTCCGGGGGAGCCTGACGCTGAAGACCGGTGGGGAGTTACGTTCGGAGATTGCGTTGTCGGCCTCACGGGTGCCGGCGTCGGTGGTGGCGCTGGTGCAGGAGCGGTGGTCGGTGGCGGCCAAGGCAGGTGGGGCGGCCCTTGCGCAGGCGGGTGCTTCCTGGACGGGCGGCACGATCACCGTGGAGCAGGGCGCGCTGCAGCTTGCGGGCGAGGTGATGCTGGGCAACGTGACGCTCAACGGCCAGCTGGTCAACCGCGGTCATCTGAAAATCCTCGACATCGCCGGCACCTATGACTTCAGGCTCCCGGCCAACAGCCGCCTGGAAAACCTCGGCACCATCGAACAAACCGGCGACCTTCTGGCCACCGCCTCCTCGGCCCAGCTGATCAACCGCGGCCGATGGATCCTGCTGGGCAACAACCCCAACTTCTTCACCAATCGCTCCAGCACCAACCCCACCTTCCAAAACGAAGGCTACCTCGCCTACCAGGGCAGCGGCACCGCCACCTGGTACTACCTCAACTTCACCAACCGCGACTCGCTCGAAGTCCGCAGCGGCACCTGGCGCTTCGACTACGGCTCGCTCACCCTCCAGGACGGCTCCTACGCCATCGCCGACAGCGCCCAGCTCATCCGAAGACTCGGCTCGACCACGTTGCGTGTTTCCCAGCCTACGCCCATCGCCGGACGCTTAGTCCTCGAGAATACCACCGTCAGTGGTGACACGGTCAACTTTGTCGGCAACGGACTCGAGCTCGTCAACGTGACGCTCAACGGCCAGCTGGTCAACCGCGGCCACCTCAAAATCAACGAGGCCGGAATCGCCTACGAACTCACGCTCCCGGCCAACAGCCGCCTGGAAAACCTCGGCACCATCGAACAAACCGGC